>CAMJPM010000003.1 GCA_946407725.1 uncultured Lachnospiraceae bacterium | reverse complement strand
CTGTCTGTCTGTCTGTCTGTCTGTCTGTCTGTCTGTCTGTCTGTCTGTCTGTCTGAAGAAATTCTCAATTATGTAAATCATTTATGTCAACCCCTTGCTCTTCTAATTTCTTAAATTATACAAGACAGGAGGGCTGTTTTCAATAGAGCCCTGACCACTTTAAATACGATGTATATTATCCCTACAGCCATGCTGTTAACGCTCGCAGTATATGCTTCCACCATATCACGCAAAACCCGTTTCTGGTGCCGTGTCTCAAGCATATCAGTTGGGCATTTCCATCCCACACACAATATGAAACACCCTTAGCAGAGTGCACATTCTGACACCAATAATACTATATGTATTTCTAAAACTTTAAATTCCTTCATCAGGGAAAAACGTTTCTTCAATACTCAATTGTACAGACACTTATATCGAATTCTGACATATAAACCCCTTTCGTAAAAAACAAGAGCCTTGCATAATCAAGACCCTTGTTAGCGTTTTCTTTCAGTCCAAATGAACCTATCCGGTTAGCGGTTTACGCTCAACCCACACGCTGGCTCCACAGTATACTGCATTCCGAAACAACATATTGCTTCACAGCCTCGGTAACAGATCATATCTGTTATCTTTATATCCTTAAGATAGACTTTTCCGTATAATTTGTCAATTTCTATTCCTCTTTGAAGGATACGATATATTATGATCAGTACAATAATTAATTCTAAAGTCTCCTGTCTTTTTATCACTTCATTTTCCAACTCTGCATCAAGGCAGTTTTGTACGCAATCTTCCGGAATAAATTCTTTTACAAAATAGTCTCCTCCGTGATCCCGTTCAGCACTTCATTGACGTAAACCTCAAGATAAGGCACCTGCTTTTCTGTCAATTTAGAGCTGACGAGCATTTCGGCTATCAAAGAGGCTGTTTCCTCTATCAATGGCGTCAGCTTATCCTTATAATTCAGGCTCTCGGGATTATACGTTACTCCTTCCCATGCCTCCGGGCTGCATTTAGTGTCAGCAAGTTTCCGGATGGCTCCGGAAAATGCTCCGGCAGTATCCATATCCTTTAATGCACGGAAAGTCCATTTATAATATGGAGGGTATTCCCGTTTCAGGAGAAAGAACAGCTCCATAGCCGCCTTTATCCCCTGTATCCTGCATATCTCGGCAGCAACAGTATCCTTTCTTGCCATGCATCTTCCGTAGTTGACCTGCAGGTTTGCGGAGTAATCATGCAGCTGCTCCGCTATCCTCACTTTCCAGACTCTTTCCGGGTAATATCCAAGGAGTAGGTTCCTGAAAGCGGTGAATTTCCCAAGGTCATCCCGGAATACAGCACCGTTCACTGCGGTCTTAAGGCAGGAGTGATCCAGTGAAAACCACTGCTGTTCTGTCATTTCACAATTTTCCGTGTCACAGTCAATCCGGAGGATATTGGAGTAAAAGTCATGAATCCTCATCACTCCCCTGCGCTGCCGCATCCTGTCGGTGTAATACTTCCTTTCTACGCTGTCTGCGAGCTCATTGTACGCGATAGAGAGGGTATATCCGAATTTCCTCATATCCTCATCAGTAACCCACAGGCATACCCCGGTACCAAAATCGTGGTCTCTGGACAGCAAATCGTCGTACCCAAAGCAATCCGAGCCTTCACCTGCAATTCCTACGGCGATTCTGTCCTCATATTCCTTAAACCTCGAATGGATGAGCCCGGCAACCTGCTCTTCGTAAAATCTTATGTTTTTGCTGATCACTTCTGAAAAGCTCATATTTTCCACGTTGCGATACGAATCATCCCCTCTTTGTTATCTTTTCTTTTCTAATTCCTGCCTGAACAATGCCGTCATCTTATCTTTTCCCTTCCTTGTGTCAAGATCATTGATGCTCATTTCGCCATTAAAAACAAGAGTCATAATTCCGATATACGCCTCGCCGAGTGCGGCAGTAAGTACGCCTGCCGTTGCTGCAGAAATAGCTCCTCCGGCGATGGTTCCAACTCCCGGGATCAACTTTACCAGGTTTGATACGATCGTTTTCCCTAACAGGGTCGTTCCCCCTGCTCCTAATGTTGATGACAGAAAAGCTGTAAGAATGCTTTTATTAACATCGAAACCAAATATAACCGTGATCGATGCGATCATTCCCAGCTGAGTGGGGATAAGTAATGCACAATCCGAAAACGGGATCGGTGCGGCTCCTTCTCCTGTTGCAGCCAGGGTTGCCGTTGCTATTGCAGCCTGGGCTCTTTTCCTCTTTTCAGCCAGACTTGCTATCTGGACATTTTGCAGAGTATCCATCAATTCGTCTGGCAATGCTTCCCCCATCACATGGATCAATACGTCAAGTCCATAGGACTTTGCTACATATTCCTCGTCTATCTCGTAATCCTCTGCTAATACGGGAACGACCTGAACTACATCTAAGTTTTCATCGAGAATCATTTTTCTCAGCTCATTCGCATTTTTCTTGGAAAAAGACTGGGTTAGTACAACAATTATCGGTACCTGGGTTGTCTGATTCTCCTTTGAAAGATCCTTCAGCCATTCGATCTCTTCCGGCTCTACACGGTTAGAAGCCGTATTAATACAATACCAGATACAGTGAATGGCCTTGTTGATATCGTGGGCGGCAAGCTCCTTGCTGATGGTTTCCACCACTTCTTTTTTTACCTGTTGCTGGACCTCCTTGCCAAGTTCGAATCCTCTCGTGTCATAAATTGTAAGGGGAACACCCTTCTTACTTATTTTTCGCATGTGATCTGTCACGGGTTTACCCATACCGGTTTCGGCAAGCTTGTCCCGGAAGACAGAATTAATAAGCGTACTTTTTCCAACTCCCGTTTTACCGGCAACAATGATATTCAAAGTATTTAAATTCTTTATCTTTTCAGCGATTGCATCTATGGCCTCTTGGGCCATTTTATCCGTATCAATAGCCATGCGCCTGTTCCTCCGCCGGTATATTCTTCTTCACTATTTCAGGCTCCATATTATCAATATCAATTCTATCTTTCTTAAGTGAAGATTTGTAAATCCTGTTGCTGTATTTTTTCATAAACGGCGGGATAATTAAGAAGCCTATGATTGTCAAAACTATAGTCCCAATAACTAAGTAAAGTGTTTTTTCAGTATTCATGCTGCGCCCTCCTCCTTCTTATAACTCGTGTATATATGTTCCAAAGCCTTTATTTATGCGTATCTCAGTTCGGGGACACCGTCCCCCAACTAGGCTTGCTTCTCTATATGTTGTGTATCTGTCCTCATATGCCTTGTAAAGGGTGCTTCGCACCGCTACGCGGCTACGCCCTTGACAAGCCATATTCGGCCAGATAAGGGGTAATCAAGAGAAGCAAGCCTCCCTATCCACCACAAGATGTAGTTCGGGTACACTTCTGTCAATGACCGTCCTCGAACTGGATTTTTGGTCAGTTCGGGTACTTCGGGTACGCCCTTTTTCATACACGAGTTATCTTGTTATGTCTTTAAGATATATTTTCCCTCATAATTTGTCAATTTAGATACCTATTGTATCGACTTAAAAGAAACTCCCAGCAATTCCATCAGCATCTTTTTTATTCCTTTGATATCAAGCGGGCTATTCCTGGTTTCATATGTAAATATAAGATTTTTGCCGGGATAAATTCCGCATCCCCTGTATTCATCCAGCTTGGCGAGGGCGTTTCCCAAATACTCTTCGTCTTCCAGCAGTCCGAAATGTTCAAAATAGATTTCCTTTCTCGCATTTACCTCCAGGAGAGTGAAATCCGGATATACGACCCGCCCGCTTTTTAAGCGAAGCGGTTTTTCATAATGGTATGGGATCCCAATATCATAAAGCATGTCTGCCAGTATTGCCTCTGATTTTGATCTGACCATTTCGCCCCTGTTGGTGTCATAAATCCTTTTTTCAGCCATATATGGATTTGGCTTGAAGTCCTTTACAAGCCATTCAAGGGCATATTGCTCATCAGTAAGGATATATGGCGTGATGAGCTTCCTTCTGTTCTCCGAAAGATTCTGAAACAAAAGATCCGTGTTTTCTCCGGAAAAATATAGTATGTCCCTTTCCAGCCGTCCAAGCTCTGCTTTTGCGGTCTTTAGAAAACGCCTGTTGTAATCCTTTTGAGCAAGTGCTTTCGCTTCCCGGCATTTCTCTTTCACGATATACTCTCCTTTTGTATCGCCGTTCTGCAACATCTTATAGTACCGGATCCTGTTGTTGCTAACAGAGATTCTTAAGTGCCCTTCCGGAAAGGATCCCTCTTCCAGCTCTGCTTTAGCAATTGCTTTTTTCAATTTTGTCTCTCGTTCCTTCATTAGTCTCAGTATTTCTCTCATTTGTTTTTCTCCTTTTTCTATATTTTTGACTAAATCAGAGGTTTTCCCTCTTTTAGTCACACTTTTCCATATCCTATCGTCCTTCATTTCTGCCTTTCTGTGACTAAAACAGAGCTTTCTCCTTGTTTTAGTCACTCTTTTCCATATCCTACCGTCCTTCATTTCTGCCTTTCTGTGACTAAAACAGAGCTTTCTCCTTGTTTTAGTCACTCTTTTCCATATCCCACCGTCCTTCATTTCCCCCTTTCTGTGACTAAAACAGAGCTTTCTCCTTGTTTTAGTCACTTTTTCCTTTACCCCGCCGACCTTCAACACCCCCATCCTGTGGCTAAAACGGGGCTTTCTCTTCTTTTTAGTCACTTTTTCCCTTACCCCACCATCTTTCAACACCCCCATTCTGTGACTAAAACGGAGCTTTCTTCTCTTTTTAGCCACTCTTTTCCGAACAGTTTCCTTTGCATTTTATTACCGGTGAATTTATAATTATCTCAAACCTCCATCGGTGGCGCGCAGGCACGTCACCGATGCATGTGGCAGGTCTCCGGCCTGTTACCGGTAACACACCATAAAGATGTGTTACTTCTCACTCCTGCCTGCGGCAAGGTGCAAAATATGGATAAAACTGTTATCAGGCTTGAGGGCAGGATAGATACCAACAATTCTTCGGTTTGGGAAAAAAAGATCTTTGATGCGGTCGGGGCTTCCCCTTCTCACGACTTTTACTTTGACGGATCAGCTCTTGAATACATTTCAAGCTCGGGTCTCCGGATACTTATGAAGTTCAGGAAGACTACAGGAAAGACTGTGACCATAACCGGGGTGTCTCCGGAGGTATTCGATATTTTGGAAACCACCGGCTTTACCGAACTTTTTGATGTAAAAAAGAAGCTCCGGGAGGTCTCGGTGGAGGGCTGTGAGCTCATCGGGGAAGGCTTTTACGGAAAGGTCTACCGCATCGATGATGAAACCATAGTCAAGGTATACTCCTCCGAAAATGCCATTTCCATGATAGAGAATGAAAAGAAAATGGCAAAGCTTGCCTTTGTAAAGGGCATTCCCACTGCGATTTCCTATGACATCGTGCGTGTGGGAAATACCTACGGCTCTGTCTTTGAGCTCCTGAAAGCCAAAAGCTTCAATGATATCGTGCGGTCAAATTCCGAAGATCTCGAAAATATCGTGAGAAAGTATGTGGACTGCCTGAAATATGTCCACAGCATTGAAATGGATAAGGGAACAGTTCCCTATGCAAAGGATCATTTTTTACATTATCTGGATGTGATAAGGGAAAGCATCGGGGAGGAGCAGTATGACGCTTTAAATAAGCTTCTGCAGGAAATGCCCGAAAACAATCACGCTATTCACGGTGATTTCCAGATGAAAAACCTGATGCTTGACGGCAATGAACCCATGCTGATAGATATGGATACCTTAAGCGCCGGTGACCCTGTCTTTGATCTTGCAGGGATCTATGCCACTTACAGGATGTTTGGAGAAGACGAACCGGATAACAGTATGAATTTTCTGGGTATAAGCCGGGAAACCGCCGACAGGATCTTAGAGCTCACTCTTAAATACTATTTTGAAGATGCGGACAAAGACAGGCTTGCCGTTATCACTGACAGAATCGCCCTGGCCTGCTGTATCAGGTTTTTGTATATAGTACTGATATCTGACCTTAAGAACTCCGACATCGGAAAACTGAGGATCAGGCATGCCGGAGAGCACATAAAAGAACTTCTGGGAAGAGTAACTTCTCTTGTAACTGTTTAGAACAGTCACCTGCGGAACCACTAGTGGAAAGATGTCCAGTGGACATCTTTCCACTGCGCTTTGCAAAATGTGCCTGTGGCACATTTTGAATGGCGTTTTGCTGCGTTATACGCAGCTGCCAACGGAACGCTGAGCGTATCAGCAGCCCAATGAAAACCTTGGCATTGTGTACGGGGCACTGACGCTCTCCTCGCGTCAATACGTGCCCGTGACTTCGTTGTAACGTCGTCAGTACTCCCGTTCCATAGTTTTTCACATCATATCAATATTTCTGCGATCATTAATAAATTCAGCAAATCTTGGAAGTGCTATGGAAATATATCCATAATCCGATGTATCTATAACTCCCTTCCTTAATAATCTCTCTCTGTAAACAGAAAACAAGCCGGAATTCATTTTATTTTGTCTCTTAGATCCTTAACTCTTACACGATCCTCCATCTGAGAAAGGGCAATCATTATATCCCTGTCAAAAGATGACAGTTCCGACCATATCTTCTCGTAGACATATTCATCCAGGTATTGGTCATAATAAGGAAGTATTTCATAAAGACCTCCTGAAGGATTATCCCAGTACAGATAACCAAGAACCTGGAATGCAAAGGAATATCCTTTTGTCAATTTAGCCATTTCATAAGACTTCTCTTTATCCACCTTAAGAAGTTTTTCATAGCTTCGTGCTATTGATCCTAAATTCAACGGCTTAAGGATAAGCTTTGGAGCCCGGTACAAAAAAGTTAATGATTTCTCATTCTGTAATTCAAAGTAACTATTCAATAACTATTATCCTACATTAGAAAAGTGGCAAGTGCAGGGTCAATAAAATGAATTGTATAGTCAAAATCGAGAAGGGGAAAGATCGCCCCAACTCAATTGACCGTTGGCCGCCAAACGTCCGCTTGTGCAAGCACGGCGGCCGCCTGGCGGCTTATCGTACAAATTACCAGCCTGGTTGATTTGCGGTGTTACCGTAAAGGATTACAGTAACCGTAAAGGCACTGTCCCAGGGCTATGCCGCTGTCATTTGATGGGACAAGGCTGTGGATCAGCACCTTGATGCCTCTGTTGTCAAGCTCCGTTTTTACAAGCCTTAAAAACAAAAGATTCTGGAAACAGCCTCCGCTTAAGGCCGCGGTTCCTATGTCTGTTTCCCTGCAGGCCGCTGTAACCGAAGCTGCTGTCATCCGGGCGAAGGCATGATGGAAAAAGAAAGAAAGCATATCCCTGTCTTCACCTTTATCCACAAGCTCAACTATCAGCCTAAAGAGCCCTAAACTGTTCATAAGACAGTCCCGGGGGAGCCCTGTATTATCAATGTCCTCCCCTTCGATCCCTTCACCTTCGGACACATCATTTATAAGGCTCTCTTCTGCCGCTTTCAACTTTTTGGGAAGTGGCTCCCTGCCCTCCCTCAGGCAGCGTTCCTCATGCCTTTCAGCCGCAAACTGAAGCTTCATGGCGGCTTCTCCCTCAAAGGTAGAGCTTTTACATATCTTAAGCACCGCGCTTACAGCGTCAAAAAGCCTTCCCGCACTGTAGGATATGACGGTGCCTATGTTTTTTCCGGCCATTTCCGAAATGACCCCGGCCTCCTCCCCGGTGCAGAGTCCCAGTTTTTCCGCCATACCTGCAGCGTTGTCCGGATACAGATCCCTCAATATGGAAACAGCGATCTTCCAGCCCTCCCTGGCGGAGGAATCCCCTCCCACCTGTTTAAAAGGATGAATATGGGACAGTCTTCTGTAGCCTTTGAGGTCAGCCCTTATTATCTCACTGCCCCGGATGCTGCCGTCTTCACCATAACCTGTACCGTCAAAGGCCGCCCCTATGACCGGTTCAAGATAGCTGTTTTCCGCCATGACTGACAGGATATGGGCATAGTGATGCTGCAGTTTTATATGGGAAATACTATTATCACAAGCCATTTCCTCCGCGATATGTACTGAGTTATAGAGAGGATGCATGTCAGACATTATAAGGGAGGGCTCTATCTCCAGCAGATCTTCCATTCTGGCTATACCGTCCCTTAAAGCCTTTCCCGATCTCACATCCTCCATATCCCCAACATAGGCTGAAAGATACAGCTTATTTTCATCGGAAATGCAAAAAGTATTCTTTAGCTCACCGCCCACGGCGAGAACCTTTTTTCTGCCTGCCCCCGGCATAGTATTCTCCCCCGCCTGAGGTAATGCTTCAGTGCCTGCTTCCGGCATTGTATTCCCATCCGCCTGAGGTAATGCTTCAGTTCCTGCCCCGGGGATTTCGGGAAGGATAAAGGGCAGCGGCGCAAATCCCCTGGATCTCCTTATCATAAAGGGCTTTCCCTCAAAGAAATCCATTACGGAATCATCCGCCCTGGTGAGTATCTTCCTGTTATGGGAAAGGATGATATCCGAAAAGCCGGAGAGTATCAGAAGAGCCTCCCTGTCATTTATGCATATGGGCGCTCCAGACACATTTCCGCTGGTCATCACCAGAGTGTCGGGAATACTTATCCCGTCATCAAGTCCGAATAACAAAAGCTGAAGGGGAGCGTATGGGAGCATGACACCGAGAGAGGGATTATCCGGGGCAACCAAATGAGAAACAGAACAGTCTTCCCGCTTCTTAAACAGCACTATGGGCCGCTCAAAGCCTGTTAACGCCCTTTCCCTGTCAGTGTCAGAAACGCACTCCCGTTTTACGGCCTCCAGATCCCTCATCATCACGGCAAAGGGTTTCACGGGACGCTTCTTTCTATCCCGCAGCTTTTTTACCGCATTTTCATCAAAGGCATTACAGCAGAGATGAAAGCCGCCTATTCCTTTAACGGCGGCTATCCCTCCCTCTGCTATGACCCTTCTTGCTTCAGTAACTGCTTTAAGCCCCGTAAGACCGGTCTCCGGCACATACACGTAAGGCCCGCAGTCATTGCAGCATACGCTCTGAAGGTCAAACATCCTGGAACCCGGATCGTCATATTCCCTGCCGCACTCCGGACAGAGGGGAAATATCCCCATACTGCTCCGCACCCTGTCATAGGGGAAGGATCTTAATATTGTGAATCTGGGGCCGCACTGGGTACAGTTTATGAAGGGATGGAGATACCTTCTGCTCTCCGGATCAAAGAGCTCCCGGGCACATTCCTTACAGATCCCTATATCCGGAGACATGAATTTTTCTCCGGATACATGCTCGCTTGCTTTTATTTCAAATTTTCCGGCACCGTCATTGATCTGAGCCTTTTTTGCAAATCCGCTTTCTGCCCTGTCACCTGTTTCTGCCCTGTTTCTGCTTTCTGCCCTGTTTCCGCTTTCTGCCCTGTTTCCGCTTTCTGCTCTGTCTACTGTTTCTGCCCTGTCACCTGTTCCGGCTTCCTCCTGTTCCTGTTCCGAAGGTGCATAACTTATCTCATGCCTTACTATCAATGCCCTTTCCGGGGGCGAAGAAATAATGGCATTATAAAACTCCCGAACCCCCTCTTCAGGGCCGGAAGCCTTTATCTCCACTAAGGATCCCTTATTTAACACATAACCGGATAAACCGAAAGCGTCAGCCAGCCTCTTTACAAAGGGTCTGAAGCCCACGCCCTGCACAATGCCGTATATCCTTATTATCCGGTGAATGATCATCTTATGTATCCTGCCTGTCAGTCGACAACGTGCACAAATACCATACGTCAATCAGAAACTTCTAAAGTAATGTTACTGTTCAGACCCCACACCGCACCTTCACAAAAACCTGATATCCATCAGGGTCAGTCCCTCCGGCGGCGCTGTGGGTCCTGCAAGT
Source organism: uncultured Lachnospiraceae bacterium (assembly GCA_946407725.1). GTDB lineage: Bacteria > Bacillota > Clostridia > Lachnospirales > Lachnospiraceae > NK4A144. Next base: position 75,359 of record CAMJPM010000003.1, on the reverse strand, counting down.
CTCCGGTCTCTTCCCGCAAGAATTCCTGCAATATCCTCAGGGGATCTTTTCCCCCTTCCCACCTCCATAAGGGTTCCTGTGATTATCCTCACCATATTGTATAGAAAACCATAACCCTTAACTGTAAACACTATCTCATCCCCTGTTTCCCCGACCTCACATAAGGTGATATGCCTCACTGTGGTTTTCACATCCGTATGAACGCAGCAGAAGGATCTGAAATCATGCTCTCCCACAAGATACTTTGCAGCATCATCCATTTTTTTTGTATCGAGATCAAAGGAGCAGTGGGCGCTGTACCTTATCCTTAGGGGATCCGGGAATACGCCTCTCACAATCCTGTACCGGTAGGTCTTCTCAGTCTTTACGTTCCTGAAATGGAAATGAGGGTCAGTCTCTTTAGATGAAAGTATCCTGATATCCGGAGGGAGATGCGTATTAAGAGCGTATGAAAACCTATCAGCGGGAACAGTGGACTCTGTATCAAAAACAGCCAGATTCCCTTTTGCATGAACACCTGCGTCTGTTCTGCTGGCTCCCATGACTTCAATATCTTCACCGGTGAGCTCATGCAGTGCCCGGTTAATATTTCCTGCAATGGTCTCCCCGTTCTCCGCCTCCTGCCAGCCATGATAATCAGTGCCGTCATAAGCTGTTTTTATCAGTATCCTTCTCATAACTTAATTATTATCCCGGCTGCAAAGATCAGGATGATATATATAAGCATCACTCCGTATGCCGTATAATCCCTTCCCTTATAGACCAGCGGCTTCATCTTTGTCCTGCCCTCTCCTCCGCGGTAGCACCTGGCTTCCATTGCCAGCGCCAGGTCATTTGCCCTTCTGAAGGCCGATACAAAGAGGGGAACCAGTATGGGAACCAAAGCCTTTGCTCTCTCAATTATATTACCGCTTTCAAAATCGGCTCCCCTGGCCTCCTGTGCTTTCATAATTTTGTCTGTCTCCTCCATAAGTATGGGAATAAACCTTAAGGCAATGGTCATCATCATGGCCACCTCATGAACAGGAACCTTGAAAAGCTTTAAGGGAGACATCAGGGCTTCCAGTCCGTCCGTCAGGTTATTGGGAGTCGTGGTAAGTGTGAGCACCGAAGAGCCTATGATCAGATATACAAGCCGGATAGCAGTAAATACCGCTATTTTCAGGCCCTCATCCGTAATGGTGAATTTCCAGAAGGAAACAAGGGGAATACCCGGTGTCAGAAAGAGGTTAAATACCACTGTAATCATCAGGATAAGAAAAATGCCCTTCATGCCTCTTATCATGTAACTGAAGGGAACCCTTGAAAGGGACACTAAAAGTATCAGGAAAAACGTGGCAACCAGCGTTACCGACGCACTCCTGAAAAGAAACAGTGATATGATGAATACAAACGTACCCGCAAGCTTTGTTCTGGGATCCAGCTTGTGTATTACGGAATCCGCATCATAATACTGGCCCAGAGTGATTTCACGAAGCATTGTTTATATATACCTGTAACCGTCTGTCACCCTCCGGTTTCCAAACGGTCACACCCTCCCTTTAATTGTCAAAGAGTCTTAAGATCTCTTTTTTTGCCGCATCTATTGTTGTTACATAGGGGTCTATATCAAAACCCCTGTCCCGGAGATCCCTCATAAGATAAGTCACAAGGGGTGCCGAAAGTCCTATCTCTTCCAGCTCCTTAAACCGCATGAAGACATGCCTTGTATCTCCGTCCATTATAATGCGTCCCTTATCCATTACAAGGATCCTGGACACATAATTTGCCACATCCTCCATGCTGTGTGAAACAAGGATTATGGTGATACCCTGCTTTTTATGAAGATCGGATATGAGATCCAGTATCTCGTCCCTTCCCCTGGGATCCAGTCCGGCGGTGGGCTCATCAAGCACAAGAATTTCGGGCTTCATGGCAAGAACGCCTGCAATGGCAGCCCGCCTCTTCTGTCCCCCGGAAAGCTCAAAGGGTGAACTGTAATAATACTCCTCCGGAAGCTGCACAGCCCTCAATGCCTCAAAGGCTGCAAGCTCAGCCTCCTTATCGGATTTTCCGGTGTTCTTCGGTCCGAAGCAGACATCCTTAAACACCGTTTCCTCAAAGAGCTGATGCTCGGGATACTGAAAAACAAGCCCCACCTTTGACCTGAGAATCCTTCTGTCGTACTTTTTCGCGGTAATATCCTCACCCTTAAAATATACATGACCGGATACAGGCTTCAGAAGCCCGTTTAAGTGCTGTACAAGAGTGGATTTTCCGGATCCGGTGTGGCCTATAAGTCCTATGAATTCTCCCTTCCCTATCTGGAGGGAAATATCATTCAATGCCCTTATCTCACCACTGGTACCCTTTTCATACGTATAGCTCACATGATCCAGGATCAGGGATTCTTTTAAATCCCCTGTCATATGCCCCGGGCTGGTGAAAGAATGAGGATCCCTGCTGTCATCCACGTTTTCAAGGCCGCCCCTGTAAAACCTCCCTCCTGAATACTTCACCATTTCCTGTATAAATTCTTCCCTGGTGAGTATCCCCCTGGGAAGTCCGAAACCCGCCTGGTTCAGCTCATGGGCAAGAATGGTGCACTGGGGTACATCCAGACGGAGCTTCCTCAATTCATCCACTCTGGAAAAGATCTCCTTCGGGCTTCCCTGCATGGCTATCTTTCCCTTATCCATTACAAAGATCTGATCCGCATATATGGTCTCCTCCATGTAATGGGTAATCAGGATCACAGTGATCCGCTCAACGTCATTTAATGCCCTCATCTGACGGATGACTTCCCTTCTCCCTTTCGGATCCAGCATTGCCGTGGGCTCATCCATGATGATGCACTTGGGATGCATTGCCATGACACCGGCTATGGCAACTCTCTGCTTCTGCCCCCCGGAAAGCTTGTTGGGTGAATGCTTTCTGTAGGAATACATTCCCACAGCCTTTAAGGCCTCGTTCACCCTCTCCCAGATCTCTTTTGTGGGAACTCCCATGTTTTCCGGTCCGAAACCCACATCCTCTTCCACCACATTTCCGATTATCTGGTTATCGGGATTCTGGAACACCATACCGGCTTCCTGCCTGATATTCCAGAGATTTTCCGGTTTTCTGGTATCCTTTCCGTCCACGAGGATATTTCCCTCTCCGGGATACAGAATGGCGTTGATATGCTTTGCAAAAGTGGATTTCCCGGAACCGTTTCCTCCCAGGATCGCAATGATACTGCCCTTTTTAATGCTTAAATTCACACCGTCAAGAGCACGGATAACGCCTTCGGCATTACCCTCCTCATCTCTTTTTATATATTCAAATACCAGATCCTTTGCTTCTACGATCCCCATTGTACACCTTTAATCCCACAGAGCAGCTCCCTGTGAAAAAAAGAGAGGCCGTTTAAGCCTCTCTTAAAATTACGTTAATTCTTAAATCAGACAAGCTCAAGGAGGACTTCCATCGCATTATCTCCCTTACGGAGTCCGATCTTTACTATACGGGTATAACCGCCCTTTCTATCTGCATATTTAGGTGCGATCTCATCAAAGAGCTTTGCGGGAAGATCAACGCTCTTCCTGTCCTTTTTCTTTCCCGTGGGATTCTCTGTAACGGGATAAAGGAATTCAAGCATCTTTCTGCGGGCATGGAGTCTTGAAGGCAGATCCTTCTTTATTTCCTTATCTACGATATTATACTTTGTTACAGTCATACCGTTTTCGATCTTAAGAAGCTTTCCGTTCTCATCGCGGATGCTCTCTGAAAGAACCTTTTCACGATCATTCCTGTCAACTATCTGCTTTACTCTGTGTCCGTCCTTATCCCTTACAGGCTCCTTTGCCTTTATGGTCACCTTTTCAAAATTATCCTTTTCCTTAATTGCAAGGGTGATCATCTTCTCCGCCAGGCTCTGGACCTCTTCTGCTCTGGCTAATGTGGTGCGGATCTTTCCGTTAAGAATAAGAGCCGTAACCTGATTACGAAGGAGCGCTTTCCTCTGGGATGAGGTGCGTCCGAGTTTTCTGTATTTGCTCATGTCTTTCCTCTCCTGCCGGCTGAACCTTTGGAATTACCAGACCGGCCTGTAATGCTTATGTTACTCTGCTGTCTCGCTTTCGTTGAGCCTAAGTCCCAGCTCATTTAACTTTGCAAGAACTTCTTCCAGGGACTTACGTCCGAGATTACGCACCTTCATCATATCATCAGGTGTTCTGTTGATAAGCTCAGCCACCGTGTTGATGCCGGCTCTCTTCAGGCAGTTATAAGACCTTACCGAAAGCTCAAGCTCATCAATGTTCATCTCCAGAACCTTCTTTGTCTCGGTACTGGGAGGCTCAACCATCACGTCCGTGGTTCCTGCCACATCTGAAAGATTGATAAATAATGAAAGATGCTCTGAAAGAACCTTTGCGGCCAGTGAAATCGCTTCCTGGGGTGTAAGTGTCCCATCCGTGAAAACATCAAGTGTCAGCTTATCAAAGTCTGTCTGCTGTCCCACACGGGTATTTTCAACACTTAAATTCACCCTTTCAACCGGAGTATAGATGGAATCCACCGCGATAACTCCGATAGGCATATCATCGCTCTTATTCTTATCTGAGCTCACATATCCCCTTCCTTTGGTAATTGTAAGCTCGATATACAGCTTTGTATCCTTGCTGCCGCTTATTGTGGCGATATGCTGGTCCTTATTGATTATCTCAATATCCTGATCTACCTGTATATCTGCAGCCGTGATCTCTCCCTCTCCCTCTGCCTCGATGTAGGCCGTTTTGGCCTCATCGGTTGAACTGTTGTTCTTTATGGAGAGATTCTTTATATTTAAGATGATCTCAGTCACATCCTCCTTTACTCCGGGAATGGAAGTAAATTCATGAAGGATCCCATCTATCTTTACCCTGCTCACTGCTGCGCCGGGAAGAGATGAAAGCATTATCCTGCGGAGTGAATTTCCCAGGGTAACACCGTAACCGCGCTCCAGAGGCTCTACAACAAATTTGCCGTATTTGCCGTCACTTGAAAGATCTACTATCTCGATCTTCGGCTTTTCGAATTCTAACAAACAGTTACCCTCCTATCTCCTTACTTGGAATAGAGCTCGACGATAGCAAGCTCATCAACAGGAACATCAATCTGATCCCTTGAAGGAAGCTCACTTACAGTACCCTTATAATTCTCATGCTCAACCGAAAGCCATGCGGGAACTGTTCTGTCTGCAGTAAATTCAAGAATATCCTTTATATGCTGTGAGGATCTTGCCTTTTCCCTTATTTCCACCACGTCACCGGGTTTAACCGAAAATGAAGGAATGTTGATGGTCTTTCCGTTTACGGAAAATGCCTTGTGATCCACCATCTGTCTTGCTTCACGCCTTGTGCGGGCAAAGCCCATGCGGAATACCACATTGTCAAGTCTCTGCTCTAAAAGAACGAGCAGGTTTTCACCGGTCATTCCCTTCATGCGGTCGGCCTTCTTGTAATAATTACGGAAAGGCTTCTCAAGAACGCCATATATGAATTTTGCCTTCTGCTTTTCACGAAGCTGAAGTCCGTACTCACTTACCTTACGGCTGGAACGGATAAGCTGTCTCTTTGATTCCTTACTGTATCCTAAATATGCAGGCTCAAGACCAAGAGATCTGCATCTCTTAAGAACAGGTACTCTATTAACTGCCATATGCTTACACTCTCCTTCTCTTCGGCGGACGGCAACCATTGTGCGGCACCGGAGTTACATCTTTAATACTGGTGATCTGAAGTCCTGCTGCGGACAGGGCACGGATAGCCGCTTCCCTTCCTGAACCGGGGCCCTTAACCATAACGTCTACTGATTTAAGTCCATGTATGAGAGCTGCCTTTGTAGCTGTTTCTGCTGCAACCTGGGCTGCATACGGAGTAGATTTCCTTGAACCTCTGAAACCAAGACCACCGGCACTTGCCCATGAAAGAGCATTTCCCTCTGAATCTGTCAAAGTAACGATAGTGTTATTGAAAGATGACTGGATATGTGCCTGTCCGTGTTCAACGTTTTTTTTCACGCGCCTCTTTGTTACCTTTTTGGCGCCAGACTGCTGTTTAGCCATTTTAAAACTAACCTACTTTCTCTAATTTCATGTTAACTGGTACAAAACGCCAATATCTTACTTCTTCTTATTGGCAACTGTTCTCCTGGGGCCTTTACAGGTCCTTGCATTCGTCTTTGTCTTCTGACCACGGCAGGGAAGGGACTTTCTGTGACGGACACCTCTGTAGCATCCGATCTCTGTAAGCCTCTTGATGTCCATGGCTACCTGACGACGGAGATCTCCTTCGATCGTGTATTCCTTTTCAAGGATATCACGGATCTTTGAAACCTCGTCCTCTTTCAGATCCCTGACTCTTGTGTCAGGATTGACGCCTGCTTTAGCGAGAATCTCATTTGAACTGGATCTGCCGATACCGTAAATATAGGTAAGACCTATCTCAATTCTCTTCTCTCTGGGTAAATCAACGCCAGCAATACGAGCCATTGTGAGTACAAACCTCCTTTCAATATTAGTCAGGGATTAACCCTGCACTTGCTTATGTTTTGGATTTTCGCAGATAATCCGGATCTTTCCTTTTCTCTTAATTACCTTGCACTTTTCGCACATAGGTTTAACAGATGACCTGACTTTCATGACATCCTCCTTAATCTTAAACATCTGAAAAAAGCCGACAGATATTATACCACTGCTCACCGGATTCTGGCAAGGACTTTTTATTTATCCCTCCAGATTATCCTTCCCTTGGAGAGATCGTAGGGCGACATTTCAATAGTCACCTTATCCCCGGGCAGGATCCGGATGAAATTCATCCTGAGCTTTCCGCTGATGTGAGCCAGCACCTGGTGCCCGTTTTCCAGTTCCACCTGGAACATGGCATTTGGCAGCTTTTCCACAACTTTTCCTTCAATTTCAATTACATCTGCTTTAGACATACTTCCTCTTACTTAAGTATTGCTTCAATAGCCTTAAATACATCATCAGGATCTTTGGTTCCGTCAACGGAATGCAGTATCTGCTTATTGTTATAATAATCGATAAGCGGCTGTGTCTGCTCATGATACACCGTCAGGCGCTTCTTCACAGTTTCGGGCTTGTCATCATCCCGAAGAACCAGCTCTGATCCGCATTTATCGCAGATACCGTCTTTTGCAGGCTTAAGATACTCCAGATGATAGGTCGCACCGCACTTTAAGCAGGCACGTCTTCCGGACATTCTGTTGATTATGTTTTCATCCGGAACATCCACATCTACAGCATAATCCACCTTTTCACCAAGCTTTGAAAGCTCGCTGTCAAGAACCTCCGCCTGGGGGATGGTCCTTGGAAATCCGTCCAGAACATATCCCTTCTCACAGTCGTCATTCTTAACCCTGTCTAAAAGAAGCCTTACCGTAAGTTCATCGGGAACAAGCTGTCCCTCATCCATGTACTTCTTTGCCTCTTTTCCAAGCTCAGTGCCGTTTTTGATATTTGCGCGGAAGATATCCCCTGTTGAAATATGGGGAATTCCGAATTTTTCGGCTATTCTTTTAGCCTGTGTTCCCTTGCCCGCTCCGGGCGCTCCAAGCATGATTATCTTCATATGTACCTCACCCACCGCTTGTGCGGTTCATCCTGTATTACACTAAAAATCCCTTGTAGCTTCTGACAAGCATTCTGGACTCTATCTGTTTTAATGTCTCAAGGATAACACCAACGATAATGATCAGTGATGTTCCTCCGAAGGATACATCAGCACCGAAGAACCCGTTAAAGAAGATGGGTATTACCGCTACGATCACAAGGCCTACGGCTCCGATGAAAATAATGTAGTTCAATATGTTTGTCAGATAGTCATTTGTCGGCTTTCCGGGACGTATTCCGGGAATAAAGCCGCCCTGCTTCTTTAAGTTGTCCGAAACCTCAAGAGGGTTAAATGTGATGGACGTATAAAAGTAAGCAAAGAATACAACAAGTACAATATAAATCAGCAGTCCTATGGAATATACCGGAGCTGCCGGATTACACCAGTTTCCGGAGTTTAAGAGCCGGAGTATCTGTCCTCCCAGGTTCGCACCTGCCTGAATACCAAAGAGCTGGCAGATAACGATAGGAAACTGCATTATGGATGAGGCAAAGATTACGGGAATAACACCGCTGGTATTGACCTTAAGAGGTATGCTGCTCTGGGTGCCTCCCACCATCTTACGTCCTGCAACCTTCCTTGCGTACTGGACGGGTATCCTTCTCTCGGCCCCGTTAAGGAGTACTGTGAGAACCACAGTTCCGAGGATTACAGCCAGGATAACAATGGCTGCTACTATGGCGATAAGTATCTTGCCTTCCACAACATTGGTCCGGATGAACATATCCCAAAGTGAAGACATGTCCTGGGGAAGCCTGGAGATGATATTGATGGTCAGAACGATGGAAATACCGTTTCCGACACCCTTCTCCGTTATCTGCTCTCCAAACCACATAAGGAGGGCCGAACCGCCTGTAAGTCCCGTAACTATCATGATACCGATAAGCCACGGATTCATGTTTGTTTCCATCAGTCCCTGATTATAGAAGCCTATTGCCATTGCTGCCGATTCCAGAAGTGAAAGTCCGATGGTCACATAACGGGTTATGGAAATGAGAACCTTTCTTCCCTCCTGTCCGTCCCTCTGCTTTTCTTCAAGATAGGGAATGGCTATGGTTAAAAGCTCTATTATGATGGACGAGGTGATGTATGGCGTTATATTCAATGCAAAAATTGACATATTCTCAAAGGAACCGCCTGTAAAAGCATTGAAGAAACCGAAATTATCACCTGTCAGGCTTGCAAACCACTGGGAAAAGTATTCCCTGTTCACTCCCGGTATAGGGAGCTGACATCCAAGCCTTATAAGAAACAGGATAAGAAGTGTATACAAAATCCTGTCTCTTATGTCTTTAATCTTAAAGGCATTGCGTACTGATTCAAGCATCAGATCACCTCAGCTTTCCCACCTGCAGCTTCGATCTTTTCCTTTGCAGAAGCTGAAAAAGCATTTGCCTTTACTGTAAGCTTCTTTGTTATATCTCCGTTGCCGAGGATCTTCAGTCCGTCATAGGTATCCCTGATGATACCTCTTTCAATGAGATCTTCGCTTACAACAGTTGCTCCGTCTTCGTAATACTGCTCAAGTGTAGCAACATTCAAGCATACGATATTCTTTCTGTTATAGTTCTTAAATCCCCTCTTGGGCAGTCTTCTGTAAAGAGGCATCTGTCCGCCTTCAAAACCTGTCCTGGGGGCGCCTGAACGGGCCTTCTGACCCTTGTGTCCGTAGCCTGCAGTTTTTCCGTTTCCGGATCCATGTCCGCGGCCCCTGCGGAAATTTTCTTTATGCTTTGCACCGGGTGCGGGCCTTAAATTAAATAATTCCATATCAGATCTCCTCTACCTTTACCATGTGCTTTACAGCATTGCACATTCCGCGTACTGATTCATTATCGGGCAGCTCCACGAATTTATTGGGCCTTCTGAGACCCAGAGCCTCTACTGTGGCTTTATGCTTCGGGATGGCACCGATAGGGGACTTTATAAGAGTTACCTTTAATTTGCCTGCCATTTCCTGCCTCCTTAACCGCTTATCTCTTCTACTGTCTTACCACGAAGGGCTGCTATCTCTCCGGGAGATTTAATCTCCTGAAGGGCGTTGATGGCAGCGAGTACAACATTCTGCTTATTATTGGATCCCAGGGACTTGGTACGGATGTTCCTGATGCCTGCAAGTTCGCAGACTATACGGGCAGGACCACCTGCGATGATACCGGTACCTTCGGGAGCCTTCTTTAAGAGAATGGATGCTCCTCCGAATTTTCCTGTGTAGTCATAGGTGATGGATCCGTTATCGTCAATTGCCACATTTATAAGCTTTTTTGCTGCATCTTCCTTACCCTTGCGGATAGCTTCAGGTATTTCAGCTGCTTTTCCAAGGCCTACGCCAACGTGTCCGTTCCTGTCACCAAGCACTACCAGAGCTGAGAAACGCATATTACGTCCGCCCTTAACAACCTTGGTTACTCTCTTTATGGTAACAACCTTGTCTTCAAGTTCAAGGCTGCCTGCATCGATCACACTGTGCTTCATTGTCTTCTTCCTCCTTAAAACTTAAGTCCTTCTTCTCTGGCAGCATCTGCAAGAGCCTTGATCTTGCCCTGGTAGATAAAGCCGCCTCTGTCGAAGACAACCTCGCTGATGCCCTTTTCCAACGTCCTCTTTGCTATTACAGTGCCAAGGTATTTTGCTGCTTCAACATCATCAGTATACTTAAGAGCGCTTCTTATGTCCTTTTCAGTAGTGGAAGCTGCTACAAGAGTATTGGCAGCCTCATCATCGATAACCTGCGCATACATATGCTTGTTGCTTCTGAAAACCGAGAGCCTTGGCCTTGCGGGTGTTCCGCTTAAGTGATTGCGGATCCTCATATGCTTCTTTTCACGAACTAACGTCCTTGATTTTTTCCTTATCATGATTATCTAAGCCTCCCGATTATTTCTTACCGGCCTTGCCGACTTTACGCCTGATGGTTTCAGTAGAATACTTGATTCCTTTGCCCTTGTAAGGCTCAGGTCTCTTCTTGTCCCTGATGATGGCTGCATACTGGCCAACCTTTTCCTTGTCTATGCCGGAAACCTCGATCTTGTTATCTGTAACCTTGGTTTCAATGCCCTCAGGGTCTTCCATCTCTACGGGATGTGAATATCCGAGAGTAAGTGTAAGCTTCTTGCCCTGCTTTAAGGCTCTGTAACCTACACCGTTGATCTCAAGGATCTTTGTATATCCGTCTGTAACTCCAACAACCATGTTGTTGATAAGAGCCCTTGTAAGCCCGTGTAAGGCCCTGGTCTCCTTTTCATCGTTGGGACGCTCCACCTTGAGTTCGCCGTTTTCCTGCTTTATCTGCAGTACTGACGGAAGCGTCCTTGTAAGGGTACCCTTGGGTCCCTTTACAGTCACATTGTTATTTTCTGCGACCTCAACGGTTACACCGTTCGGGATCGCGATAGGCATTTTTCCGATTCGTGACATGCCCGCAACCTCCTGTCTTATTTTTCTATTCTACGACTTCCGGACGTTTATCCGGGGCACTGATGCGCTCGGCGCATCAAAACGTGCCCGTGAAATGTCCACCGGACATTTTCTCCGGCCCCCACTCGCGCTCAGCGCTCGTAAGCGGGGGCGTAAAACGTCCACCGGACATTTCACCAAACGAACGCCAGCACTTCGCCGCCAACATTGAGTTCCCTTGCCTTCTTGTCAGTAATAACTCCCTGATTTGTTGAAAGAATGGCAATTCCGAGTCCGCCCAGAACCTTGGGGAGCTTGTCTCTTCCGGCATAAACCCGGAGTCCCGGCTTGCTGATCCTCTTAAGGCCTGAGATCACTCTTGTATTCTTATCATCAGCATACTTAAGTGTGATCCTTATATCCTTAAAATTCCCGTTCTGAACAAGATCATATTTCTTTACATAACCCTCATCCACAAGGATATCAGCTATGGCAAGCTTCATCTTTGATGAAGGGATATCGACCGTATCATGCTTTACAGTATTTGCATTACGGATTCTTGTGAGCATATCCGCAATAGGATCATTTGTAGTCATTTCCTTACTTTACCTCCTGTACCCTTACTTACCAGGATGCCTTCTTAACACCCGGGATCTGTCCCTTATATGCAAGTTCCCTGAAACAAACACGACATATGCCATACTTACGGAGAACCGCATGGGGACGTCCGCAGATCTTGCAGCGTGTATATGCTCTTGTAGAGAACTTGGGCTTTCTCTGCTGCTTAAGCTTCATGGATAACTTAGCCATTATAAATAATCCTCCTTAATCATTTAGCAAAAGGCATGTTGAAAAGCCTTAACAGTTCTCTTGCTTCCTCATCTGTCCTTGCGGTAGTAACTACGATAATGTCCATACCCCTTACCTTATCGATCTTATCATATTCGATCTCGGGGAATATGAGCTGTTCCTTTATACCGAGGGCATAATTTCCTCTGCCGTCAAATGAATCCGCACTTACGCCACGGAAGTCACGCACACGGGGAAGCGCCAGGTTTACAAGGCGGTCGAAGAACTCATACATCCTCTCGCCACGGAGAGTAACCTTACATCCTATAGGCATTCCCTCCCTGATCTTGAAGTTTGCCACAGCCTTCTTTGCCTTGGTGATGACTGCCTTCTGGCCAGTGATGACCTGCAGATCAGCCACTGCGGAATCAAGTATCTTCACATTTTCCTTGGCCTCGCCGACGCCCATATTTACAACGATCTTTTCGAGCTTCGGAACTTCCATTACATTTTTATAACCAAACTTCTTCGACATGGCCGGTACGATCTCTGTCTGGTACTGTTCTCTCAGTCTGCTCAAATCTCTTACCTCCTAAAGTTTAGTCCACTGCCTCGCCGGTCTTGCGGTCAAAGCGGATCTTCTTTTCTCCCTCGACCCTGAAACCGATCCTGACAGGCTTGCCCTTATGCTCAAACATTACGTTGCTCAGATCCAGCATAGCTTCCTTGTGTACAATACCGCCATCCTGGTTTGTTACCGAGGGTTTCTCGTGCTTGGCTATCATATTGATGCCCTCAACCAGAACCCTGTTCTTTTTGTAATCCACGGAGATCACTCTTCCGCTCTTACCCTTATCCTTTCCGGCGATGACCTGAACCGTGTCACCCTTTTTAATTCTCATTGTTGCCATGATGATCCCTCCCTGTCACAATACTTCCGGTGCAAGGGATACGATCTTCATGAAGTGTTTATCACGAAGTTCACGTGCAACCGGTCCAAAAATACGTGTTCCCCTGGGTGTCATGTCATCCTTGATGATGACTGCAGCATTGTCATCGAAACGGATATATGAACCGTCCTTACGGCGAATGCTCTTAACTGTGCGGACTACAACCGCTTTGACCACATCACCCTTTTTAACAACTCCGCCGGGTGTTGCATCTTTGACAGAAGCGACTATGATGTCTCCAACTCCGGCATATCTCCTGGTCGAGCCGCCCATAACCCTGATGCAAAGGACTTCCTTGGCGCCGGTATTATCTGCGACCTTTAATCTGGTTTCCTGCTGTACCATGTCAAAACTCCTTATCTTTAAAAGGATTTCCCTTTAATCACATCTCATATCCTTCAGGAATAAGCATCCGGCCACGGATCACTTTGCCCTCTCAAGGATCTCAACAAGCCTCCACCTCTTGGTCTTACTTAAAGGCCTTGTCTCCATAACCGTAACGGTGTCGCCGATATTGCACTCATTCTTTGCATCTTCAGCCTTAAGCTTATATGTACGCTTCACGATCTTCTTATAGAGCGGATGCCTTACGTTATCCACTACTGCAACCGTGATGGTCTTATCCATTTTGTTGCTCACTACCTTACCGGTACGGGTCTTTCTCAAATTTCTCTCTGTAATCATTTCTATGGTCTCCTTAATGAATCTCAGGATTTCGCAGACGCTTCAGTAATGACCGTCTGTATTCTGGCAATGTTCTTTCTCACTTCCCTGATCCTGCTGGTATTGTCAAGCTGATTGGTCGCATTCTGGAACCTCAAATTGAACAATTCCTTTTTTGCGGCTGTAAGTGCTTCACCCAGCTCAGAAACCGATTTATCTCTCAGATCCTTAACATAATTATCAGTCTTCATCAGATGTCACCGCCTTTTTCTTTAACCTGGGAGAGGAGATCCTCTTTACTTACGATCTTGCACTTGCAGGGAAGCTTGTGTGATGCAAGACGAAGAGCTTCTCTTGCCGTATCCTCAGGTACACCTGCTATTTCGAACATTACACGTCCGGGCTTTACAACAGCTACCCAGTAATCTACAGCTCCTTTTCCGGAACCCATTCTTGTTTCAGCGGGCTTTGCTGTAATGGGCTTATCCGGGAATATCTTTATCCAGACCTTACCGCCACGCTTCACGTATCTTGTCATAGCTACACGGGCTGCTTCTATCTGGTTTGAACGAACCCATACAGGTTCAAGGGCAACTATTCCGTATTCACCATAGGTAATGGTATTTCCGCTGTTTGCTTTTCCCTTAAGGGAACCGCGCATCTGCTTACGATGCTTAACTCTCTTGGGCATTAACATTACTGATCTCCCCCTTCTCTTGCGGAGGCAGTGTTATTCGCCTCTTTATTCTTCTCAGGAAGGATCTCACCCTTGTAGATCCAAACCTTTACGCCTACTTTTCCATATGTGGTATCTGCCTCGGCAAAACCATAGTCGATATCTGCACGGAGTGTCTGAAGAGGGATGGTACCGTCTGAGTAGAACTCTCTTCTGGCTATGTCCGCACCGCCAAGTCTTCCTGAAACAGATGACTTGATTCCCTTTGCGCCGTTCTTCATTGTCCTCTGCATGGCGGACTTCATGGCGCGGCGGAAACTTACACGGTTCTCAAGCTGCTGTGCGATGTTCTCAGCAACAAGCTGGGCATCGAGATCGGGGCGCTTAACCTGCTTGATATCGATGTCGATATTCTTCCCGGTCTTCCTCTGAAGCACAGCCTTTGTTTCCTCTATGTCTTTTCCGTTCTTACCGATTATCACACCGGGCTTTGAAGTAAATATCGTAGCCCTTACTCTTCCTGCCGATCTCTCAATCTCTATCCTTGAGATTCCTGCCGAATAGAGCTTTTTCTTCAGGTAATCCCTGATCTTATAATCTTCTACGAGATAGTCCGCAAAATCACCTTCTGCGTACCATTTTGAATCCCAGTCTTTAATGATACCTACTCTTAAACCGTGGGGATTAACTTTCTGACCCATTCTGGAGACCTCCCTTATTTCTAACGTCAAGTACAACATTCAGATGACACATTCTCTTAAAGATCCTGTATGCCCTGCCCTGTGCCCTGGGCTGAATTCTCTTCAGCATGGGCCCGGGAGTTGCGAAGCATTCCGCGATATACAGATCCTCTTTGTTCAGTCCGTTGTTGTTCTCTGCGTTTGCTGCAGCAGATTCCAGAAGCTTTAAGATTACTCCGGAAGCATATCTGGGGTTGTACATAAGAATACCCTTTGCCTCTTCGTAGCTCTTGCCTCTTACGGCATCAAGTACAAAGCAGGCTTTCTGTACAGGGATCCTGGCATAGGATAACTTTGCTGACGGTCTGGTATCCTTATTTGCATTTCTTTCTCTTTTGATCTGGGAACGATGTCCTTTTGCCATTGGATTTAACCTCCTTTCAGTCTTATCCTTACTTTACTGATGATGAGTTGCCTGAATGTCCCCTGTATGTACGGGTGGCAACAAATTCGCCGAGTTTATGTCCTACCATGTCTTCCGTGATATATACCGGAACATGCTTCCTTCCATCGTGAACCGCAATGGTATGTCCAACAAATGAAGGGAAGATGGTGGAACGGCGTGACCAGGTCTTTATAACGTCCTTATTGTCCGCCTTATTCATTTCATCAATCTTCTTCAAGAGATTTGCATCTGCAAAGGGCCCTTTTTTAAGTGATCGTGACATTAATCTTCCTCCTTAATTACCGGTTAAGCGTTAAGAGCCTTTCCGTTTCTTCTTCTTACGATAAGCTTATTTGAAGCCTTGTTCTTCTTCCTGGTCTTAAGACCGAGAGCAGGCTTGCCCCAAGGTGTACACGGGCCCGGACGACCGATGGGTGAACGTCCCTCTCCACCTCCGTGAGGGTGGTCATTGGGGTTCATGACTGAACCGCGGACATGAGGTCTGATACCCATGTGACGTATGCGGCCGGCTTTACCGTAATTAATAAGGCTGTGATCAATATTGCCAACCGTGCCTACTGTTGCCCTGCAGGAAATAGGAACCATTCTCATTTCTCCGGAGGGAAGCCTTAAAGTAGCATACTTTCCTTCCTTCGCCATAAGCTGTGCTGTAGCGCCTGCGGAACGTACCATCTGGCCGCCATGGCCGGGCTTCAGCTCGATATTATGGACATTTGTTCCTACCGGTATAGCTTCGAGAGGAAGACAGTTGCCGATCCTTACTTCTGCTTCGGGACCGTTCATTATCTTCTGTCCGTCCTTTAAGCCTTCAGGAGCGATGATATATCTCTTTTCCCCGTCTGCATAAACCACAAGGGCTATGCGTGCCGTTCTGTTGGGATCGTACTCGATACCCTTTACGATTCCGGGAATGCCGTCCTTATCATTCCTCTTGAAATCGATTATCCTGTATTTCTTTGTAGCACCGCCGCCCCTGTGACGAACGGTGATCTTGCCCTGGTTATTACGTCCTGAATGCTTGGGCAGTCTGACTATGAGGCTTTTTTCAGGAGTCTTCTTTGTGATCTCCGAAAAATCGGATCCCGTCATAGCCCTTCTGCTGGGCGTATAGGGGTTATATGATTTAATTCCCATTTTGATTTTTTCTCCTTTTCCTGAGAGCCGCAGCATTCCAGTTCGCTACGCGAAGCTGCGGCCTGCGTACATAATGATTTTTTCAAAATCATTATGCACCTGTGACAGATATTTGTTTGTTTTCCTGTCCCTACCGCTTGTCAGCTGTTCATCAAAGCCCGGTAAATATCTCTATTTCCTTTGAGTCATCCGTAAGTGTGACAACGGCTTTCTTCTGCTTTGCGGTACGTCCCACAACAAGTCCCCTTCTCTTCTTCTTTCCGGGTATGTTCATGGTATTTACCTTCTTTACCTTTACGCCGTCAAACATCTTTTCAACGGCTTCCGCGATCTGTGACTTGTTTGTCTGCGGATTTACAAGGAAGGTGTATTTGTTCTCAGCCTGAAGGTTCATGGATTTCTCTGTTACAACAGGCTTAAGTATTACGTCGTAATATTTAATGTCAGCCATTATGCGTACACCTCCTGGATCTTCTCAACAGCGGCCTTTGTAGCGATGACCGTGCTGTACTTCATGATGTCATAAGTGTTTATGGTATTGACCTGGGCTGTTATGACATCCGGAATGTTCCTTGCTGAAAGGATCGCATTTCTGTCAAGGCTGTCAAGGATTACCATTGCCTTATTTACCTTAAGGGCATTAAGCATCTCCTGGAACTTCTTTGTCTTGATCTCTTCAAGCTTAATCTCATCAAGAACGATGAACTTGTTGTCCTGTACGCGGCTTGTAAGAGCGCTCTTTAATGCTATCCTCTTTTCCTTCTTATTCATCTTAAAGGAATAATCCCTGGGAACGGGAGCGAATACCATTCCACCGTGCGTCCACTGGGGAGACCTGGTCGATCCCTGACGGGCATGTCCGGTTCCCTTCTGCTTCCAGGGCTTTCTGCCTCCTCCGGAAACTTCGGAACGTGTCTTTGCTTCCTGCGTTCCCTGGCGGTTATCCGCAAGCTGCTTCAAAACTGCCTGATGAACAAGATTTTCGTTTACCTTTACACCGAAGACCTCATCGGAAAGATCCATACTTCCTACTTCTTTGCCTTCCATGTTGTATATAGATACACTGGCCAATTTCTTTTCCTCCTTCCCCGGTATTATTTATTGCCCTTAACTGTCTCTTTTATTGTTACAAGGGCTTTTCTTGCCCCGGGCACTGCTCCCTTTACAAGAATAAGGTTCTTCTCAGCGTCAACACGGACGATCTCAAGGTTCTGGACAGTGATCCTCTTTGAACCCATATGTCCGGGCATCCCCTTACCCTTATATACACGGCTGGGGCTTGAGCAGGCACCGTTTGAACCCTGGTGACGATGGAACTTTGAACCGTGCTTCATGGGTCCTCTGTGCTGTCCCAGTCTCTTTATGGTTCCCTGGAAACCTTTTCCCTTGCTGATGGCTGTCGCGTCAACAAAATCCCCGGCTGCGAATATGTCTGCCTTTATCTCCTGCGCAAGCTGATACTCGGAAGCGTTGTCAAATTTGAACTCTCTCAAATACTTCTTGCTTGCGGTTCCGGCCTTCTTGAAATGTCCTACAAGGGCCTTTGTGGTTCCGTGTGCATGAGCAATCTTTCTGCTTCCGCCGGCATCCTTCTCAACAACCTTATCCTTGATGTCGCCGAAGCCCACCTGGATGGCATCATAGCCGTCATTTTCCTTTGTCTTGATCTGGGTTACCGTACAGGGTCCCGCCTCAAGGACAGTTACCGGAGTAACAACTCCCTTTTCGTCGAAGATCTGTGTCATCCCGATCTTCTTTGCCAAAATTGCTTTTGTCATTTTCTTTCACCTTTCTGCATTGGAACACCCTCCGCCTTAAGCTTCTCCGGATGTTCATACATCATACCAAAAACTTAGCTCTGCTTCATCTTAATGTCGATATAGACACCTGCGGGCATCTCAAGTCTGGACAGTGAGTCGACGGTCTTCTGTGTGGGGGAGATGATGTCGATAAGCCTCTTGTGTGTCCTCTGCTCGAACTGCTCTCTGGAGTCCTTGTACTTGTGTACGGCACGAAGAATTGTAACCACCTCTTTCTTTGTGGGAAGGGGCACCGGTCCTCTTACAACGGAACCGTTCTTCCTGACCGTCTCGATGATCTTCTTTGCCGAAGAATCGATAAGCTGATGATCATAAGCTTTCAGTATTATTCTCATTACCTGATTTGTCATAAAAAAAGTCGCCTCCTTATTCGTACTTTTTATTTCTCAAGCACGACAAGCGGTGACTGTACACGTTCCCGGGTGTGTCCTCTTTACCCACATTCAAAAACAACCCGTTGTTCTCCATATTAAATACGGAACTTATACGCTACAGTGACTTGCCGTCAGTATCTTGACTTGACATTCGCTCCACGGAGATACCGGCCCATGGCCGCAACTTCACGCTTCACAGCTATCAATGTCACAGTAAACGCTATTATACACAAGGGTTTAACAGATTGCAAGTACTTTTTCAAAAAATTTCGGAATAAATTTTGTGAAAATTGCCGAATCTGATTTTTTCAGATAACTATTCAGATACTTATCTCCCCGTCGTGGGACATTACTGTTGAGGAATTGACTCCCTTTATGTCTGCGACTGCCTTCGAAAGAGCCTTCTCATCTTTAAGGCGGACTTCGTAAACTATATCCGTGACACCCCCCGTCACATTTCTGGAGCGCACCTTATGGAAAGCGGTATTGGCCTCCACTGCCCTCTCAAGCTCCTCCTCCGTGTCGGAAGAATCCCCGAAATTTACCAGAAGCAGTACCGGAGCCTTCCCTATGGGAACGAATTCCAGAACCACTATCATTATTGTTACCACAAGGGATGTAAGGATTGCGATCTCCGTCATTCCGGCACCACACATTATTCCGATGGAAATGGACCAGAACATAAATCCAAGATCCATAGGCTCTTTCACCGCTGTACGGAACCTGACAATGGAAAGGGCACCCACCATACCCAGGGATACCACCAGGCTGGACTGGATGGTAAGGATTATGCCGCAGGTGATAAGGCTCACAACAGCCAGGGATATATTGAAATTCTTTGAATAGAAGTGTTTCCTCGTGACCGCTCTGTATATAAAGAAGATATACACCGACAAAACCGCGGTGATTATAAGGGAGATCATTATCTCCTTTGTTCCTATGTCACGTCCTGCAAACCCCTGTAAAAAAGCCTGATTAAATATCTTTCCCAATTCCATTTTCTGTACCTTTCTGCAGGCTGGTGTGCTTTGTCCGTTTCCCAAAGAGAAACTTAAACCGGTAACATCGGTATCGTGCCTGCCCGGTACCGATAAGAGAGTATCTGTTTTGAACCTTCCGGGTTCTGAACAGATAGCTGTAAATCATAAACTAAAACTGTTTTTGTAGTAATAAGTGTTCCTGAGGCTCTGCATGCCCAGATAGTATTTTGAAAAGGAGGTGCTTTGCAGGTTACTGTTCTCCAGCGCGATCCTTATCTCCTCCGGCAGGAATTCATCCCATTTTACTTCCAGAAGATGTATCCCTTCGGGAAGCACCGGCATTGCACAGGCATCCTTTTCAAACATCCGTTCAATGAGGGGTGAGAAGGAAATAAAACGGTCAAAGGTGACCCTCACGTTTCCCTTTTCATATATGAAGGGTTCCCTCTCATACTGAACTATGATCTTCGGCCCCATAAGCCTTGTTTTCCTCTGCATAATAAGGGTTTTTGCAAGAGGACCTGCCCGTTCCGGCGTCCGATAAGGCTCTCCGAATACCAGGTGCCTGTAGAGCTCCATGTCTATTACTTCCGACAGCTTCTGTGTCTTTCCGTGTTCCTTCCGCTTAAGCTCAAGGGAAATAAAGGAGTTATCAGCATTATAAGCCCTTATCCGGAATTTTTCCTTGACCTCCATGCCGTCTTCATTATCCCTGAAGCAGCTGTCATAGACGTCATCATAATAAATACTTCTTATTAAATACTTTCCGTCATCCCCGGCATGGGGATCCTTCTTCATGATCCCCTTCAGTCTGCTGCCGAACATTTTAAGAGCGGTCTCAGACAGGGGATATTTGTATTCATGCCTGTATTGTTCTTCCATTACTGCTTATAACATTATATTATTTAATCGCCAGAATTACTGAATCACTGTTTTAATACAACGAATTGCTATTTTTCTTCGTAATAGGCCGAAGATATTATCACCATATCTTCATATATCCTTGTGTTTTCGTCAACTGTCTCTCCGGTTTCCTTGTTTACCCACCATACAGTGTCCTGTCCACCGGAACGGGGAGAAGGCAGGACCTGCATGGTTCCGCCCTCCAGAAGCCCTATATAGGGGTTTCTGCTGGTTCCCTCCTTTTCCAGATGGACAATATATATCTTTTCGTCATTCAGCCACACCCTGTCCAGGAAATCCATCCTCTTTTTCAGGAACTCCCTGAATATCTCCACGGCTTCCATTCTCTCATCCGGACCCCTCTGCCATCTGGCAGTATCCATGTCGTCGTCCTGATCCACTACAGAAACATATTCATCAAGTCCCCCCTCTAAAAGATCAACTATCTGGGGCCTGTATTTTTCTCTGTAATTCTTTTTTACCAGAGACAGGAAATCCCTGTTATTCATATAGAGATAGTAGAATATCAGCGTGTGCTGCATGTGGTTGGTACAGAAATCCAGATGGTCCGCCACATCCGTAAGCCCCCTTCCGCTGTTTCCGAGAGCCATATCGTAATCCCAGGGTGGGCCGGCGTATATTAGGGGATCCACACCGTCCGCATCCTTATAGAAGTAAGAGCTGGTTGCACCGGCGCCGTCGTTTTTCACTATCTCTTCAAGCAGATACTTGTCGGCAAAGCTCTCAAGGTTTATGAGATCCGAAACATCTTCGCCTTTTTCCGCCTTTTCCTCCAGTTCTTCAAAGACCCCCGCTATATAATCCACCTCTGCCTTTGAAGCATATACCGGCGAGCGGAGCACAAACCTGTCTCCGGTCTTCGTCCTGAACTTCGATACCTCATGGTCGTATTTTTCGCCGTAATCGTGCTCGATAAGATAACCTCCGGATATATCCACGGGATCATAGGGAAGAAATAGTCCCTGACGTTCCCCCGGATCCGAGTAATTTACAGAGTATACCTCATAGCTTAAAGGATCTATGGCTGTGTTTGCCCTCTGGTTTTTTGTATTCAGATCGGTGATATCCACTCTTCCCGGAGCTACCTTGTTTTTTTCAGCTATCTGGTAGAGTCCGTTATAATGGCCGTTCAGGTAGAGGTCGGCGTATTTCATCTCTGCTGTAAATCTCATTCCGGCCTTTCTGCCCATGTCATAGACCATGGAATTTGCCATCATGGTCTGATCCATACAGTTTGCCATAAGCACCCAGTCATAGGAAGCGCCCATATTAAAGAGATCCGCAGCATCCTCCAGCACTATCCCCAGAGACTTCTTATCCTCTTTCCAGGTGGTATTGCCATGTCCCTTGATGTATTTCAGGTCACCCATGTACTCGATCTTTCCACTGCCGTCTTCTATGAATATCTTTCCTCTTTCCCTGTGCTCCTTATCCGCATAGATGTTATCCATACCGCCGCTTGCAGTGTCCACATAGACTGCCGCAGTATCCACGGACTGCATGAACATGACCTTGCCCTTTTCCAAAAGCTCCCCGGACCTGCTCACAAAGGAAGCCTGATATATCTTATCCCTTTCAACATTGGAGAGGTTGCCCCCGGAATACAGAGCCTTATCCTCTTCATTTTCAAAAGACAGCAGCAATACGCCATCGGTCTTATAATAGATTTTTGTTTCCGATAACACTGCGGATGAAGGCAGGAAAATATAGTGGTCCTCCCGAAATCTTTCGGGAGTAAAGGTAAAAATGGTCTTTGTCTTTCCCTTGCCGTTCACATCAATGGAAATAGTGTCAAAATATGATCTGTACCCCAGAAACGGATCATTGGCATATACGTACCAGCACAGATAGATCATAAGCGGCATAAAAGCCATTATGAAGATTATAAAAAGACTTTTTTTTCGCATCAGTTTATGGTAAATGTTTCGATCCTGCAGGTATACTTTCCGGTTTTTTTCGAATAGTTGATGCCCACAAGCACTATCTTGCCCTTATAGTCCGAAAGGGCTCCGGTATATTTCTTATCCTTTATCTGTCTTATTGCCGCCCTTGCGCTGCGGTTATATTTCAGTTCCACGATCATGGCAGGAACTTCCCCCTCACGCTTGGGTATAAATACTATATCAGCAAAGCCTCTTCCCAAAGGAAGCTCTCTTTTCACATAATAATCAGCCCTTGCGGTATAAAAGCTCACCATGATGGCAAGTGCCAGGGCATTTTCATCATTATAGTTTATTATCGAGGCATAGTCCTGATGTGACCCGGAAATGACCTTCGCGACCTTTTCTTCCTCCCTTTCCTGCACTGCCCGTAAGAGTTCATCCGATCTCCTCAGAGCGTCCGCCACATCGTCCCAGTCACCTGTTGCTATAGTGTCCTCAAAGACCTCCGCGACCTCCCGGTTTGGTATGAATGCCTCCTTTGTATAAGCATCATATCCGAGATACCCCATATGTATAAGACAGGCTAAAACATCATCTTTAAATTCAAACTGGGTTACATCATTCTGGAAGCGCCTTATATTAACCCGGATCCTTTCGCCCAAAACCAAAATAAGTCTGGAGCTCCTTAGGATCGGTCATGGTATATTCCATGAAATTATTAAGAGCAGATTCTCCGTTCACCTTTTTTATGGGAAGTATTCCCGTGATATAGCCCAGGGCCAGGAATTTCTTCGACTCCTCGGTCTTAAAGAGCCCTCTGAGATACTTCAGATAATCCCTGATAAGCTCCTCATTGTCGGGAGCATCCCGTACGATACAGTCATATTCATCAATTATGACTATGAACTGAATATTTTCCTTTTCATATACCCTAAAAACAGCCTGTGCGGTATTCTCGGGCTTCAGTTTTTTTAAGAAAGGGAATTCCTCAATCACCGACTGTAACAGCGCCTTATCCAGATTCGGAATGATATCTTCAGGCTTCTTTGCGGAATTAAAATAAGTTGCCACATCAAAATGCAGTACATTATACTTATTCAGATATTTCTCAAAATCCGGATCTTTCGCTATTTCATAGGGTGAAAAAAGCTCCCGTGAATCACATTCCCTGCTGTAACAGGCATCTATCATTCCCGCAGCCATGGACTTACCGAAACGTCTGGCTCTGCTTACGGAAAAATATCGTTTCTCAGTTCCCAGGTTTTTATTCAGCACCTTAAGCAATCCTGTTTTATCCACATAAATCTCTGATCTCACCGCGGACTGCATGCTCTCGCTTCTCGGATTAACATAAGTACCCATAAAAAGGTCTCCCGTCATGCCTTATTTTACACAACGGAAGGACTTTTTTCAATGACCCTTTAACGGGAGGAATGCAAAATCCGGCCCCCGAAAGGACCGGATTTGGTGATTTTACGAATAAAACAATTTTACTCAGCAGCCTTGATCTTCTTTGTAAGCTCGGGAACGATCTTGTTTAAGTCGCCTACGATACCGTAATCAGCTATATCAAAGATAGGAGCGTTCTCGTCCTTATTGATGGCGATGATGATATCGGACTCTTCCATTCCTGCTGCGTGCTGGATTGCGCCGGATATACCGATGGCAAAATAAACATGGGGACGAACGGTCTTTCCGGTCTGTCCTACCTGCATATCCTTGGGCTTCCAGCCGCTGTCAACAACCGCACGTGAGCAGGAAACCATGCCGCCCTTGAAGCATGCTGCCAGCTCCTCGAGGATCTTAAAGTTCTCGGGGCTGCCGACTCCACGGCCGCCGGATACCAGAACCTTTGCGTCCTGAATATTTGCAACACCGGATACTTCCTTAACGATCTTGTCTATGGTTACATAGCAGTCATTGGGCGTGAAGCCGGGATTGTAATCAACAACCTCTGCCTTAGCCCCCTTATTCGGAGCGATCTTCTGCATAACGCCGGGACGTACTGTTGCCATCTGGGGCCTGAAATTAGGGCAGGCAATGGTGGCTATTGTATTTCCGCCGAAAGCGGGACGGGTCATAAGGAGCTGCTTATGCTTCTGCTCCTGACCTTCTACGGGCTGCAGGGGAAAGTCACCTATATCAAGCTGTGTGCAGTCTGCGGTAAGTCCTGTGTGTACCCTTGCTGATACCCTGGGTCCCAGATCACGGCCGATGGCTGTTGCGCCTACAAGCATGATCTCAGGCTTGAACTCGTTTATTACAGATGCAAGTGCATGAGCATAGGGCTCTGTCCTGTACTCCTTAAGCTCGGGATCATCAACCACGATGACCCTGTCAGCGCCGTACTCTGCAAGGATGTCCGTAAGACCTCCGACCTCAGAGCCGATAAGCACTGCCGTAACCTGCTTGTTATCCAGGTCATTTGCCAGATCCCTGGCTTTGCCCAGAAGTTCTAAAGCAATGCTTGAAACCTCATTATCTACCTGCTGAGCGTAAATAAACACGCCCTTATATTCTTCTAATGACATTTTAATCCTCCTTCTTATAAGACGTGCTTTTCTGTCAGCTTACCATAGATATAGTCGACTGCTTCAGCCGGTGAACCCGGAGCAACAACTTCGCCCTTGCCCTTGGCAACCTTGTCGGAAGCCTTGGCGATAACTGTGGGTGATCCGCCCATACCTATATTCTCATCAGCCACATCCAACTTGTCCCTGCCCCATACGGTAACGCGCTCAGCGTCTGCATAGGCATCAAAGATCCCGCCGGGAGTCATGTAACGGGGCTCATTTAATTCTGAAAGAGCTGTTACAAGGCAGGGAAGCTTTGCTGTCAGCATGTGATATCTGTCATCGAACTGACGCTTAACCGTAACGGTTTTTGCAGCCCTGTCAACCTTTATCTCTTCAGCATAGGAGATTACGGGGATCCCGAGATGCTCGGAGATCTGGGGTCCAACCTGTGCGGTATCACCGTCAATAGCCTGACGTCCTGTGATAATGAGGTCATACTCCATGTTCTTAAGAGCTCCTGCTATAGTGGAGCTGGTAGCCCAGGTATCTGCACCGCCCAGAACCCTGTCTGTAATAAGAAGTCCCTTATCCGCTCCCATTGCAAGAGCTTCACGGAGAACATCATCAGCCTTGGGAAGACCCATGGTAACAACGGTAACTTCGGTATTGTCCGGATCCTCATCCTTTAAGCGGAGAGCTGCCTCAAGTCCTGCCTTGTCATCGGGATTCATGATGGCAAGCATTGCTCCTCTGTCAAGTGTTCCATCGGGTTTAAACTTAACCCCGCCCTTTGTATCGGGCACCTGCTTTATACATACAACGATTTTCATGTATTTTTTCCTTTCTTATTTTCCTGACCCTCATAAGTCTCCTTCGGTGACAGTTTTCCAAAAGGAGAAGCCTTTAATAAGGGCCATTCATATTTGAATTATTTTAAGAGTGCTCCGGAAATAACCATTCTCTGAACTTCAGAAGTACCTTCGTAGATCTCTGTTATCTTGGCATCCCTCATCATACGCTCTACTTCATACTCTTTGATGTATCCGTATCCGCCGAAAAGCTGTACGCACTTTGTGGTAACATCCATAGCGGTCTCAGCAGCAAAAAGCTTTGCCTTCGCAGCTTCTACGCCATAGTAGCTCTTTGTAGCCTTTGCATCAGCAGCCTGATATACAAGAAGCTTTGCAGCTTCAACCTGTGTAGCCATATTTGCAAGCTGGAACTGTGTGTTCTGGAAAGCGCCGATAGAACGTCCGAACTGCTTCCTCTCCTTAACGTACTCGATGGTACGGTCAAGAGCGCCCTCAGCAATTCCAAGAGCCTGTGCAGCAATACCGATACGTCCGCCGTCAAGAGTATGCATGGCAATGGCAAAGCCCTTTCCTCTTGTGCCAAGAAGGTTCTCAGCAGGAATGTGGCAATCCTGGAAAATAAGCTCGTAGGTTGAGGAACCGCAGATACCCATCTTGTTTTCCTTTGTTCCGAATGAAAAACCGGGAGTATCCTTCTCAACTATGAATGCGGAGAACTTCTTCTGCTTTCTGCCCTTCTTATCCTCTACGATATCGGTATAAGCGATGATGATGTAAACATCAGCTTCCTTACCGTTTGTGATAAAGCACTTGGAACCGTCAAGGATCCACTCTTTTCCATCCTCGGAAAGAACCGCCCTGGTCTGAACACCCTGTGCGTCAGTTCCTGCCCCGGGCTCTGTAAGACCGAAAGCACCAAGCTTTTCACCCTTTGCAAGGGGTACCAGATATTTCTGCTTCTGCTCCTCTGTACCATAGGTCAGTATAGGATCGCAGCAAAGGGAAGTATGGGCTGAAACGATAACTGCTGTCGTACCGCAAACCTTTGCCAGCTCTTCTACACACATAGCGTATGTAAGGGGATCGCAGCCCTGTCCGCCGTATTCCTTCGGAATGGGAATTCCCATAAAGCCGTACTTCTGCATCTTTGTTACGGTTTCCCTGGGAAATTCGTGTTTCTCATCAACTTCGATGGCAAGAGGCTTAACCTCTTTTTCAGCGAATTCCTTAAAAAGGTTCCTCGCCAGAATGTGTTCCTTGCTAAAAGAAAAATCCATTTGTTTCCTCCTTATAATAAATGTATGACTTCTTCCCCCGGTCTCATTATTGAACCGGAGGCTTCCTCATCATATCTTTATCTCCTGCGGCCTCTACATCCGCAGGAGACATTATCATAGATCACTGAATTTCATCAGAAATTCAACGATCGTACCTGGCACGTGTCCTGCTTTTTAGGACACGTGTCCCGCGGAACAGTCCGTGAATAAGCAATAAATCAAAGCTTGTCAGTGGGAGTCTTGGTCCTGTCTTCATTGTACTTGTAGAAGCCGATGCCGGTCTTCTGTCCAAGCTTCTTTCCGCGTACCATCTTGCGGAGCAGTGTGCAGGCCCTGTACTTGCTGTCTCCGGTCTCCTTGTAAAGCACATCCATGATGGCAAGGCAGACATCAAGACCGATAAGATCGCCCAGCTCAAGGGGTCCCATGGGATGATTGCAGCCAAGCTTCATAGCGGAATCGATACCCTCAATGTCAGCGATACCCTCGTTGTAGATGAAGATAGCTTCATTGATCATGGGAACAAGGATCCTGTTAACAACAAAGCCGGGAGCCTCATTAACCTGGACAGGGGTCTTGCCGAGCTTCTTTGATATCTCGATAACCTTATCCGTATCTTCCTTAGGTGTGTTGGCGCCGTTGATTACCTCAATGAGCTTCATTACAGGTGCGGGATTGAAGAAATGCATTCCGATTATGGGCTTTGCAAGTCCTGCCCCTATCTCTGTAATGGAAAGTGAAGAGGTGTTGGAAGCATAGATGCAGTCAGGATTCTTAACGATGTTCTCCTGAAGATCCTTAAAGGTCTCCTTCTTAAGATCCATAACCTCAAGTGCTGCCTCAACAACGAGATCGGGATCTGTGGCAATGGCATTAAGGCCTGTCTCGATCTTTCCGAGGATGCCGTCAGCTGCGTCCTGGGTCATCTTCTCCTTTTTAACCAGCTTGCCGAGATTCTTCTCGATCTTGCTCTTTCCGCCGTCAGCGAATTCCTGTTTGATGTCGCAGAGATAAACCTTCTCCACATCATCACATACTGCAAAAGCCTGGGCAATTCCGCTTCCCATAGTACCTGCGCCGATAACTGCTACTTTCATTTATTGTATTCCTCCTTAATATTATTTCACACAACTGGGTCAAAATGCGGTATCGGATGACCGCATTTTGATCCGGCAGGTTTCCTGCCGGACAACTCCCTAAAGGGAGTTGCCATATACGGTTTGGTATATGCCTGATGCATATACCAAACCTATTCATTCTTAAAATCTACATGCTTAACCTTTGCGGGGTCATCCTTCTTCCTTAAGAAATTAGCCATGCCCTCTCTCTGGTCATAGGACTCGAAGCAGGAACCGAAAAGCTTCTCTTCTATAACGAGAGCATCGTCAATGTTTGTCTGCAGACCGTCATTTATGGCTTTCTTGCAAGCTCTTACAGCTATGGGCGCATTGCCTGCTATTGTAGAAGCCAGCTTCTCTGCTGTTGCCATAAGGTCAGCCTGGGGAACCACCTGATTAACAAGACCGATACGGAGAGCTTCTGTGGCATCGATATTCCTTGCGGTATAGATAAGCTGCTTTGCCATGCCTACGCCTACAGTACGTGCAAGTCTCTGAGTCCCTCCGAAACCGGGGGTTATGCCGAGACCCACCTCGGGCTGGCCGAACATGGCGTTTTCAGAACAGATGCGGAAATCACAGCTCATGCTGATCTCACAGCCTCCGCCCAGTGCAAAGCCGTTGATGGCAGCGATTACGGGAATGGGGAAGGTCTCTATCTTTCTGAAGATATCATTTCCCTTCTTTCCGAAAGCCTCACCCTCAGCCTTTGTAAGGGTGCTCATCTCACCTATATCAGCGCCAGCCACAAAGGATTTCTCCCCTGCGCCGGTGAGGATAAGGCACCTTACGGTGTTAACGTCCACTCCGTCAAAGACCTTCTCGAGATCATCGAGAACCTCTGAATTCAGAGCGTTGAGAGCCTTTTCCCTGTTGATGGTGATGACAGCGATATTGCCTTTTACTTCATAATCAACAAATCCCACTTTTATGTATCCTCCTTATTTTTATAACGTCCTTAATCACGACGTTTCTTTAATAACCACGGGTTCATAAAACCCCAGACAGCAGTCCGGGAGTTCCCGGACTGCTGCCAAAGATCAATACTTCTCTACAATTGTCGCGCAGCCCATTCCGCCGCCGATGCAGAGTGTTGCAAGACCCTTCTTTGCATCGCTTCTCTTCTGCATCTCATGAAGCAGGGTTACAAGGATACGGCAGCCGGATGCACCAACGGGATGTCCGAGGGCTATTGCTCCGCCGTTTACGTTTACCTTGCTCATATCAAAACCGAGCTCCTTTGCAACTGCACAGGACTGAGCTGCAAAAGCTTCGTTTGCTTCGATAAGATCTATATCATCAAGGGTGAGTCCGGTCTTTTTCAGAACCTTCTTTGTTGCAGCAACAGGACCGATACCCATAACCTCGGGCCTTACTCCTGCAAGAGCTCCGCCTACCCATGTAGCCATGGGCTTAACACCAAGCTCCTTAGCCTTCTCTTCGCTCATTACTACGATGGCAGCAGCTCCGTCATTGATTCCGGATGCATTTCCTGCTGTTACAAGTCCGCCTTCCTTACCGGAGCAGCACTTAAGGTTTGCAAGGCTTTCCTTTGTGGTTCCGGGGCGGGGACCCTCATCCTTCTTGAAGTCCACCATTTCCTTCTTAACCTTTACGGGAACGGGAACTATCTCATCATCAAATCTTCCCTCATTAACAGCCTTTTCACACTTCTGCTGGCTGTTGGCCGAGAATTCATCAAGCTCCTCACGGGTAAGCTTCCACTCATCGCAGATATTCTCGGCGGTTATCATCATGTGATAGTGATTGAAAGCATCTGTAAGGGCGTCATTTACCATGGTGTCAACGATGGTGGCATTGTTCATGCGGTATCCGAAACGTGCCTTTGTCATTGCGTAGGGAGCCATTGACATGTTCTCCATACCACCCGCCACAACGATGTCAGCCTCTCCGGCTTTAATAAGGTCGGCTGCCATATTTACGCAGTTAAGACCCGATCCGCACACAACGTTGATGGTTACAGCCGGAACCTCGTTGGGAATACCGGCGTTAATGGCTGACTGTCTCGCAACATTCTGTCCCTGTGCTGCCTGGATAACACAGCCCATAAGAACCTCATCAACCTGATCAGGCTTTACTCCGGCGCGGTTAAGGGCTTCCTTGATAACAATGGTGCCCAGGTCTGCCGCGGGTGTATTTGAGAGTGCTCCACCCATTTTACCGATAGCTGTCCTGACAGCCCCTGCCAATACAATCTTTTCTGCCATAAATTTGCCTCCTTGAGTTTGTTATTTTTTTCACAGTACTACAATAGTACCATAATACAGCTCCTATTTCAATAGAATCTTGAATAAAAGTTACTAAATGAAAACCGGAAGAATCTCTTCTCCCGGTTTCCGTGCTGGTTTTTACTTGAAATTCAGGTGTTGGTCTATATAGGCTGTTCCGAAGTATCCGTTCACACCTCTTAAGGTGACGGCTTTTCCGTCCCCTGAAAGTTCAAAATAAGCGTCCACCTTTCCCTTGGGCTTTGAACTGTAAGCACTCTTTGAAGTAATTTTCAGTTTATTTGCATTTTTAAGCTTTCTGACATTCAGCATGGTCTTCTTGGTCTTATAGCTTCTGTACCGTATATTGCCCTTAAGGGTATTCCTGCCCGAATCGTATGTAACCTTCTTTACATAGAATTTGTCGGGTTCATACTTTGAATAGGTGATGAGATCCGTGCTCAGTCTCTTCGGCTCTATCGTGAAATAGAATTTGGTAGTCTTAAGTGCTTCCTTCAATGCCTGCTTATCGGAAACGGAAAGCTTGTCGTTTTCCATTACCTTTTTCTTATAGGTCATTGGAATCATAAAATAGGGAGCAAAATTCTCATCATTCCATCCGGCTATCTTCTTTGCGTTATATACCTTGGGGCGCTTTAAGGTTATACCCGTATCGTCCTTCCAGAAATACTTGTCATAGCTTAATCCCTCCATGGGATGCCAGGAATTTCCGCTCACCATTTCAAGGCGTACCGCCACTCCAATGGCATAGTCAACGGTTCCGGAAACCGCATTTGTGGCAGAAACCAGATGATGACTGGTGGCTGTAACTTTTTTATTTCTGTATTTAACAGCAGCATCATATTCCACATATAAGGAAAATTTTCCGTTTCCAAAGGTCACCCTCTGACTGGAAACAGTACCGCTGAGCCAGGTTTTAAGGAAGATTTCACTCTGTGCTTTCTCGCATTTTACGTTGGGGAACACCCCGGTATTCAGGGTCACGCTGTATACCACCAGCTGATTTCCCTTTGCGCCCGAAATAAAGGTATCACCCTTTTTGATGAAATTCTCTTTGGCATCCGACACCGGAGCTCCGGCCTTCCTTATGGAAATAAGGTTTACCGAAATGCAGTCAGTGGTAATTCCTTCCCCTTTCTTTGTATAGCCGGAAAGATCGTAGATCGCCCCGTCTTTAACCGCATAGGTTTTGTTGTCCTTCATAAACCTTAAGGAATTGAGAACTGCCTCTTCGATCTTATCCACGGAAACGGTATTGTCCGGCTCCACGCTCAGTTCCGGTGTACCCGGCAGCAGTGTGACGCTGTCCTTCAGAAGATTCTGGGCGCCGGTAGTGGGCTGCGTACTTGAAGTATTCGAAGTAGTTGAAACATTAGCCCCGGCACCATTGAATACTTCAGCTCCAAGCCCTGCCGCAAGAAGCGAAACATGGGAAGAAAAAACAAGGGACAGAGCCAGCAGCAGGGAAATCAGTTTTTTATCGCGAAAATTCATAAAATCCCCCCCTCAGATCTCGGGCTCAATAAGACCGTAGGTATTGCCTCTTCTCTTGTAAACCACATTGACCTCCTCGGTCTCCGCATTCATGAACACGTAGAAATTGTGTCCAAGAAGCTCCATCTGTACACAGGCATCCTCTGGATACATGGGCTTGAAGCCAAATCTCTTGGTACGTACTATCTTTATCTCACCGTCATCGGAATAATCCTGTTCCATGTAGTCCTTCTGGAAGTCTCCTCCCTCCTGTGACCTGTCGATGATCTTGTTCTTGTACTTCTTCATCTGCTTCTCGATGATCTCTTCCACCAGATCCACGGAAACATACATATCATTGGAAACCTGCTCGGACCTGATGATATTTCCCTTGACCGGAATTGTAACCTCTATCTTGTGCCTCTCCTTCTCAACGGAAAGGGTCACATGTACCTCCGTATCCGGGGAAAAATACTTCTCAAGCTTGCCGATCTTTTCCTCGATCGCTCTCTTCAGTCCATCAGTAACGTCAATATTCTTACCTGTGATAATAAAATGCATACGCGTCACTTCCTTTTCTAATTGATTTTCGGGAACTGTCGGACAGTCCCTGGGGATTATCCCTTTTCTCCGTATTATACCATGCTGCCGACGCAGAAACAACCAAGGATTAAGAAATCCCTATCTTCAGAACATGAACCGCCACCTGGAAATAGATGGAAAGCGTGAGGGCGTCTATTATGGTGGTGAGCATGGGGCTCGCCATGACTGCGGGGTCAAAGCCGAATTTCTTTGCTATCATGGGCAGCATGCATCCCGCGAGATTGGCGCAGATAACGGCGCAGATCATTGTGAGGCAGACCACCAGCGCGACCAGCGGTTCAGCCCTGTCAATAACGAGGAGCTTGATAAAATTCGCCACTGCAAGGGTGGAGCCGCAGATAATGGCTGTCCTGAACTCCTTCCAGACCACCCTGGCGATATCCGAAAAGCTTATCTCATTCAGTGAAAGGGCACGGATAATTGTGGTGGATGTCTGGGAGCCGCAGTTACCCCCGGTGTCCATGAGCTGCGGGATAAAAGCGGTAAGGATAATATAGGCCTGCAGTGAAGACTCGTAGCTCGTGATGATCTTTCCCGTAAAGGTGGCGGAAACCATGAGCAAAAGAAGCCAGCCGATACGTTTTTTCCACAGATCCACCGGGGACATTCTGTCATAGGGATCATCGGAGGGAAGTATAGCAGCCATCTTCTGGATATCCTCCGTAGCCTCTTCCTCGATGATGTCGATGATATCGTCAACCGTTATGATCCCCACAAGTCTCTCCTCCGAGTCCACCACCGGGATGGAGCTGAAGTCGTACTTTGATATCATATGGGCCACCTCTTCCTGGTCCATCATGGTCTCAACCGAGATCACATTTTCTTCCATGATATCCCTTATCAGATCCTTTTCGTCAGAGAGGATAAGGGTACGGAGCGCCACCATTCCGGTAAGTCTCCTGGCGCTGTCCAGGACATAGCAGTTATTTATGGTTTCCCGGTCTATCCCGGTCTTTCTAATCCGGTCTAAGGCCTCGGAAACTGACAGGTTTTCCCTCAGATCCACAAACTCCACAGTCATTATGGAACCCGCGGAATCCTCGGGAAACTTTAAGAGATGATTTATATCCCTTCTGGTATCGGGGCTCGCATGGGAAAGAAGACGCTTAACCACATTGGCCGGCATCTCCTCCATAAGATCAGCGGCATCATCCGCCATCAGATTATCAATAATGGCTGTTGCTTCGGAATCCGTAAGGGAAGTGATTATCTCCTGCTCATCATCCGTGGGCAGGAAAGAGAAAACATCTGCCGCCATATCCTTAGGCAGCAAACGAAAGGTCTTAAGCTGGACGTTTTTCGGAAGATCCTCAAGAAGCGCGGCCACATCGGCCTCGTTTAACTCGGATAAAGTAGCCCGGAGCTCGTTATATCTCTTCTCCTCGATATACTCCATTATATCCTTATCAGTCATACACTACCTCCTGAAGAGTTTTCCGGAGGCCGGCACAACAGGCGTCAGGAGAATGTGATCTCCGAGAAATGCTTTAACAGTGAAAGCCGAAGAAAAGCTAAAGCCTCGGTAACTGCCTGGTTCCGTATTTCCTGGCGGTCTCCGGAAAAATTATATTCTTTTACCGTAGTTTTTTTCTGTACAGTAACCCCGATATAAACAAGCCCCACGTTCTGCTTGTCCTGATCCCCCTCCGGACCTGCATATCCGGTGATGGACACTCCGCAGTCAGTCTTAAAGGCAGCGCAGGCGCCGCGGCTCATCTCGGAAGCAGTCTGTTCACTGACAGCGCTGAATTTATCAAGGGTCCGTCTCTTAACCCCGGAAAACTTCCGTTTGGCCTTTTCCGAATAGGCTATAAAACCGCCCTTCAACACATCGCTGGTTCCCGGTACATTTGCAAGTCTGCCTGTAAAAAGCCCTGCCGTACAGCTTTCGGAAGTGGCAAGGGTAAAATGGTTTTCCCTGAGCAGGCTGATGACCGCCTCCTCCAGGGTTCCCTTTTCATCCGTGGAATATATCTTCTGTCCCAGTCTGGACTTGATCTCTTTTAACACGGGCTTTATAATCTTACGGGCACCCTTATCCCCGGCTTCCTCAGCATGAACACGGATAAGCACCTCTCCGTCGTTCTCGCTTATCTCGCATGAAGGATTTCCGTCCCCAATAATATCAGAAAGCTCCTCCATGACTTTTTTCTTTTTTATGCCTACCAGCCTGAAGGCTGCGTCAGCGGTTTTTTCTTTTGATTTACTATCATCATCTGACATAACGGCCACTTCTTCTTTCCTAAGGAACAGTTCATTAAAGTAACTGTTCAAACCCCCATGGTTTCCGGTCGGTCACATTTATTCTTCTTTCATCACGTCTTTATTGTCCATTAGATATACAGCCAGTGAAATTACTGTAAGCACCAGGGCTATCCATTTAAAGATCTCTCCGAGAACAGGGAAAAAACCCACCTGAATATCCGCAACCAGAAGGCAGATCATTATCATCTGCGAAGTTGTCTTGAATTTCCCCCAGTAATTTGCTGCGATCACCTTGCCGCTTTCAGCTGCCACAAGGCGGAAACCGCTTATGACAAAGTCTCTTACAACTATTATTATTACCATCCAGGAATATATCCTGCCCAGATCCACCAGACATATAAGGGCGGAACACACCAGCATCTTGTCTGCCAGAGGATCCATGAACTTCCCGAAATTCGTGACCAGATTGTATTTTCTGGCGATCTTTCCATCTAAAAGATCGGTGAGGCTGGCAATGATAAAGACTGCAAGAGCCACCCATCTTGAATTGTCACCAAAACAGTTGGAAAGAATCACGACCACAAACACCGGTACAAGTACTATCCTCAGTATGGTCAGTTTATTAGGAAGATTCATTATGTGCTCCTTTCTTGCATATCACCTGATGATGTCACCATAGAGATCGTATTCCGAAAAACCCTTAATCCTTACCCTGACAAAATCTCCGCTCATCAGGCTTCCGGTACCGGGTCCTTCCTCAATGAACACATAACCGTCTATGTCGGGAGCATCCCTGTACGTTCTTCCAAGTAGAACCTTTTCTTCCGGGATACGTCCTTCGATCATGCAATCCATTTCCCTGCCGCAGAACTCTTCCCCTTTTTTATAAGACATCTCCCGCTGCAGGGACATAAGCTCATCCTTCCGCCTTTCCTTTGTGTCCTCCGGACACTGGTCCGGGAATGCAGCGGCAGCAGTGCCCTCTTCCCTTGAATAAGTGAAGACCCCCAGTCTGTCAAAGGCCATATCCCGGACAAAGGAGAGAAGCTCCTCATGCTCCTCCTCCGTTTCTCCCGGAAAACCGGTGATAAGAGTGGTCCTTATGGCTATATCCGGGATTCCCTCCCTTAGTCTTCCGATAAGTGCGGTAATATCTGCCTTACCGGTGCGTCTCCCCATCTTTTTTAATATTCTGTCGGAACAGTGCTGTACCGGTATATCCAGATAATGACAGACCTTTGGCAGTTCCTTTAAGGCACGGATAAGCTCATCATCTATCTCCTCGGGATAGCAGTACATAAGTCTTATCCACTTAAGGTCCTCAATCTTCGACAGTTCCCGTAAAAGGGTTCCCGTCATTTTCTTTCCGTAGATATCGCTGCCGTAGAGCGTTGTTTCCTGGGCCACCAGGATAAGCTCCTTAACACCCTGTTCCGAAAGCTCCCCAGCCTCTTTTATAAGCCTTTCCATGGGAACCGATCTGTATCTTCCCCTGATCTCCGGAATGATACAGTAGCTGCAGCGTTTGTTGCAGCCATCCGCGATCTTCAGGAACTCATAGTGCCCTCCCGTGGAAATCAAACGTTTCACATCAGGATAAATAAGAAGATCCTTATCCTTTTTCTTCTCCGCAGCAGCCCCCGTGCCCTCATTTTCCGAAGAGACAAGATCATCTATAACTGATACGATCTCATCAAAGGCTGTGGTGCCGATTATGGCATCCACCTCGGGAAGCTCCTCCTTTATCTCCTCGGAATACCTCTGTGCAAGACATCCCGTAAGGACAAGGTATCTCTTCTTTCCGTCTCCCTTAAGGCTGCCCGCCTCTATTACCGCGTCAATGCTCTCCTGCTTCGCGTCATTGATAAAACAGCAGGAATTGATCACGATAACGTCCGCATCCTCTTTATCGTCAGTAAAGCTGTGGCCGGCTCCGGACAGAAGTCCCATCATCTGTTCTGCGTCCACCAGATTCTTATCGCAGCCAAAAGAGACAAAACAAATCTTCATTTATAAAAAATCAATCCTCGTCTGTGTTTATGATCTTAAGCTCGCCCTTGTATAACTCATCTATCGCAACAGCAAGGGGTTTCTTTCCCCTGGGACGGGTCAGAGGTTCACTTCCGCTGATAAGCTGCCTCGCCCTTTTGGCCGTTGCAAGGACTATGGAATACCTGCTGTTTACTACAGGTGCTTCCCCGTCCTCAACTTCTGAATTAACTGCTTCCATAAGATCACCGTATGACGGATGTAACATAAACTCTCTCCTTTATCAATACAAATTATGACAGCTCCTTAAGGTCCTGTCTCACCTTTTCTATAAACTCCGCCTGTCTCTTTGGAGTATAGGCGGCAGACTGTATAATATTATGCAGCATGGCCGTGCATTTGTCCACATCATCATTAACAGCGATGAAATCATAATTTTCTATGCCCTCAGATTCCTCAACTGCCCTCTGAAGACGTTTTTTAATCACTTCCTCTGTTTCCGTTCCCCGTCCGGTAAGGCGGTTTTTCAGCTCCAGGGCCCCCGGCGGCATAATGAAAATCAGCAGTGCATCGGGAAACTTCTCCTTTACCTGCAGTGCCCCCTGCACTTCGATCTCGAGAAGGACATTCATCCCCTCGGAAAGCTTTTTCTCCACAAAGGGTCTGGGAGTGCCGTAATAATTGCCCACGTACTCCGCATGCTCCAGGAACTCGTTATTTTTTATCATTTCTTCAAATTCATCGCGGCTTTTGAAGAAATAATTGACCCCGTCCTGCTCTCCCGGCCGTGGGGAACGGCTGGTGGCGGACACAGACAGCGCATATCCCGGATACTCTTTTATCAGCTTTTTAATTATGGTACCCTTACCGGCTCCTGCAAATCCGGAAACAACTATAAGTATTCCCTTCATAGGCCCTCCTGTCTTAAACATCGGAACTCTTAAATCTCTCGAGAATGGTCTCGGGGAGAAGCGCCGAAAGAATGATCTGGTTATTCTCCATAAAAATACAGGACTTTGTCTTTCTGCCGTGGGTGGCGTCGATGACGGTTCCCTCTTTTTTACCGTTCTGTATCAGCCTTTTGGCCGGCGCCGAATCCGGCGATACAATGGCAGTGATCTTTTCCCCGTTAACAATATTTCCAAATCCTATATTAAATAGATTACTCAATATTCTGTATCTGCTCCCGGATCTTTTCGATCCCTGTCTTTATTTCAATGGCGCTGTCGCTGGTCAGGATGTCGTTGGTCTTGCTTAAAGTGGTATTTGCTTCCCTGTTCATCTCCTGGGCAATAAAATCCAGCTTTCGTCCCACAGCTCCGCCCTTTTCCAGCTCCTTCTTCATGGCGTCCATGTGGCTCTTAAGCCTTGTGATCTCCTCATCCACACAGACCTTGTCGGAAAAGATGGTGACCTCAGTCACGATACGGCTCTCATCGATGGCCGCGTCCTTCAGCATCTCCTGAACCCTCTCTGTCAGGCGGTTCCTGTAGTTTTCCACGATCTCCGGAGAGTGCTCCTCAATAAAGGCCACTTCCTTCTTTATCTCCTCTATCTTTCCCAGAAGATCCCGTCTTAAGTTTTCACCCTCTCTCTCCCGGGACTGGGTGATCTCTGATAAGGCCTTCCTCAAAACAGGTTCAAATTCCCCCCATATCAGATCCTCATCGGGTTCTTCCTCTTCAGTGGTGAAAACATCGGGAAAACGAGAAAGGGTAGACACCCTGATATCCATATCCAGGCCGAAATCCTCTTTCATCTCGCTTAAATACTTCATGTATTCTGCAGCGATACCCTTATTGTACCTGACACAGGCGGTTTCGGAGGAGGTGTTGAAAAAAGAGATGTAGACATCCACCTTTCCACGCTCCAGATACTCCTTCATAATGGTGCGCACGGAGGATTCAAACATCGAAAGCACCTTTGGCATCTTGATATTGATATCCAGAAAACGGTGGTTGACTGATTTTATCTCAACCGAATACCTTCTGCCGTTGATCTCGGCCTCGCTCCTGCCGAAGCCCGTCATGCTTCTTAATATGCCCATAACAAATACCCTGTAAAAAAAACCCAAAACACTTGAATAGTTACGATTATAAACTATGGGATATGATACTACAACCCCCGGCAGCAATCAGTCCTTAGTCCTGTAAATAAGCCCGAAGGACCCCAACCCTACATTGATGGCGATAGCCGGAGATGCCTTTGTAAAATATATCTTCTCGAAAGCCACATGCTTTTCCACAACAGACCTTATCCAGTCCAGGTCATTTCTTGAAACTCCCACATGGGCGATCACCAGCATGCGCTTATCTATATGATCCTTATTCCTTAAAACCCCGGCAATAAATCTTTTGCAGGAGTGCTCCCTGGAGCCCATGCATATACCCTGCACTTTTACCCTGCCCTTCTTCAATACCAGCACCGGGCGGATGAAAAAGGCCTTTAATATCCTGGCAATACCGCTGCTTATCAGGCCGCTTTCCATCATATAGTCCACATTTTCAACGAGAAAGCTGGTATGTATCTGCTTCTTGAACCTTTCAAGATATTCCAGGATCTCCTCGATCCCTTTCCCCTTTTTTGCCATGCGGCAGGCTTCCACCGCCATTAAGCCCTGTCCGGAAGATATCTGTTCGGAGTCCACTACCCTCACATTGTTAAAATTCACCGAAGCCTCAAAGGCTCCCTGAACGCTTGAAGTATAGAGCTTTCCCGAGGATGCGATATATATGATGTTATTCGCCCTTTTTAATTCATCAGCGAAATACTTCTCATATTCCCTGGGACTTACAGGAAGTATCCGGGCCTTCTTTTTCCGTGCCCCCATATAGGAGAGTATGGCATCGGAATCCATGTCTACCCCGTCCCTGAAACAGCCGCCCTCCGTCTGCACCTTAAGAGGCACTACAGAGATCTTGTATTCATCAACAAATTCCCTGGGGGTATCCGCAACACTGGACATGATGACCTTGATGCTTGTCTTCTTCGCGTCCTGGTTTATCCAGGAAACGCTTTCCTCCAGCACGTTCTCGTCCGCCACTTCAAATTTGATTAACTCCTTCGGTAACAGACGCCTAAGCTCTGTCTCCAGGATATTTCCGCTAACAGGCTTTAATACATAGCCGTCAAACCCCTCTTTTTCATAGAGAAGCCTGCTCTTCTCATCAGCATTGGCAGTGAGGGCAACGATCTTAGATTCCCTTGAGTAACCCCCTGTCTGTGAACGGATGCGCTTCATGCACTCAATACCGTCTATCCCCGGCATCATGTGATCCATAAAGATAACGTGATAATCGTTCTTTAATGTGAGCTCCAGGGCTTCCTCTCCTCCGGAGGCGGTGTCCAGCTTCACCTGGGTATCCCTGAGAAGCTTCTTTATTACCAGAAGGTTTGCCGCGGTATCGTCCACTACAAGTATCCTTGCATCCGGCGCTTCAAAGCTCTGATGGTAGGATCTGGTATCCGACGTCTCTCCTCTTCCGTACATATCCAGCCTTTCGATGGGCCTCGGATCCATGACCGCCTGTGGTATCTCGACAATAAAGGTGGATCCCATGGTATAGACGCTGTTGACCGTCACCTTTCCGTTCATCAGCCCCACGAATTCCTTCACGATGGAAAGCCCCAGTCCGGTTCCCTCTATATGGCGGTTTTTATCCTCATCCACCCGCTTGAACGCATTGAAGAGATAGGGGATATTCTCCTTTTTTATCCCCATGCCCGTATCTTCAACGGAATAAATGACATTAACCTTACCGTCATTTATCTTTTCACACTGGATGGAAAGGGAGACACTTCCCTCATTCGTATACTTGACGGCATTGTTCAGGATATTGATAAGCACCTGCTTTATCCTTATCTCATCACCGTAGAGCTCCCTGGGCAGATCCGGTGCAATGTTTACGTTAAAGCTGAGCTTTTTTTCCATTGCCCTTATCTGTATCATGGAGGCAACCTCCGTGATCATCTCGGCACAGTTGTAATTTACGGGATTTATCTTCATCTGTCCCGACTGTATCTTTGACATGTCCAGGATATCATTGATAAGGCTTAAGAGCATACGGCTGGCAGCCTGTATATTCCTGGCATCCTCCTCAACCTCCGGAGAAACATCCTCCCTGAGGATCATTTCATTCAGTCCAACGATAGTATTTATTGGAGTCCTGATCTCATGGCTCATACTGGAGAAAAAATGGTTCTGGGCCTTATTTAATTCATCTATCTCTTCCTTCTGCTGTCTAACCGTTCTGGTCTCACGCCTCAGCATATAAACCTCAAAGGTGATCATCAGCGTCATGATAAGGCTCACCACAGCAAAGGAGGAAAAGGAATCCCCGTAAAACTCCGTGGTTGAATGGGAAATGACCAACTGGGGATAATAAAACCCGATGTAGTAGCACACCCCGGCCACAATAAACTGGGAAGATAAGAGCACGATCCTCACCCTGCTCCTGAGTATCATGCTGGTATACAGTATGGCAAACACAAACCATATGGGTGTGCCCCCGTAAATACCGCCGCTGGTAAAAAATACAACAGGGAAAAAGACGAAGACTATCACCACCGCCACGATAGTGGCAGCAAGCCGTATTCTGTTATACTTAACTCCGAAATATACGACAACGGTCATGATGATAAAAGCAAACACCATGGAAATAATTCCCTCTGTATTCTCACCGTTGATAACGCTGAGAATAAAGGAAAGCGCCATGCCGCTCAGGGCGATGACTGTGATAAGCAAAAACAGGCGTTCCTGGATATCTCTTTTATTGTCAAACAGAAACTCCTTAAACTTCCTGATCATCTTCCGTACCGTATGCCTCCGTAATAGCCTGTACTGTCTTTAAATAATCCGGTATGAAGGGGGGATAATTCTCCTTTACATAATCCACATCCCCCGATTTTGCGGCCTTTTCCAGCTCTTTAGCCCTGTTGGAAAGCTCTTCCGCCCCTATCATCAGCGAAGAACTCTTCACGGAATGGATACGGACCGTAAACTCAGGCCATTCCCCGCTCTCAAAATATTCATCCATTTCAAGAAGCTTGCTCTCGGCGTCCCTTGCATACTCCTTAAGTACCTCGGTATACATTTCAACGTCGTTCATGCAGTAGCTCATTCCCTTCACGGGGTCAATTCCGAAATGCGAAAGCATTTCAAATCCCGGGTCAGACGAACCTGCCTCCGGTCCGGGAGTGTTGTTTCCGGCAATATCCTT
The DNA here is from genome assembly GCA_946407725.1 of uncultured Lachnospiraceae bacterium. Taxonomy (GTDB): domain Bacteria; phylum Bacillota; class Clostridia; order Lachnospirales; family Lachnospiraceae; genus NK4A144. Next base: position 33,529 of record CAMJPM010000003.1, on the reverse strand, counting down.
ATTCTGGTTTTCCATATTGTTATTCTCCATACCGTATATTCTGTCTTCCTGCAATCCCTCACTCACAAAGGCAGTTTCCGGAAGAAGTGCTTTAAGTATCCGCTCCAGCTCGGTGATATCCACGGGCTTGCTTAAGAAAGCGTCAAAGCCCTCATTCATGAATTTTTCCCTGGCCGTACTCACAGCGTCCGCCGTAAATGCTATCATTAAAGGAATTCTTCCGTCTCCGTTGGCCTTGATGGAACGAATGAGCCTCGCGGCCTCTATCCCGTCCATCCTTGGCATCATGTAATCCATGAAGATAAGGTCAAAATCCCTGTTTCTGCATATCTCAACGGATTCCTCCCCGGATGAGGCGGCCTTTGTTTCTATGCCGTACCTCTTAAGAATGCTTTCCGCAACAGTGATGTTCATGGACTCGTCATCAACTATCAGCGCCCTGATGCCCTTGCAGTAAATATGTCCTTCTTCCTGGGCACTGCCCCTTTTATCCATGTTGATGATCCTTAAAGCCCTGAAGGAGGAAAAGGGTCTTCTTAAGATCTTCGCTTCAGAGTTTTCCGGAAGTACAAAGTCCTCATCGCAGACTACCATAAGGATCATCTCATGGGAAAGGGCATCCATATAGGCAACGTCTGTGAGATACTCTTCCTCTCCCACGATAAGATGGGTGAGCTTTATGCTGCCCTTCAGCTTTTTCAGGTTTTCAATATTGTCAACCCTGTGCATGGTGATCTTAAGGCCGTTGACCACATTGAGTACCATGCGGTTAAAGTATTCCCTGATAAAGGGATCATTGTATTTATCAAAATCCAGGAAGGCTCCGATAACCTTGTCCTCACTGTTTTCCATTACCATACAGGGAGTGTCCTGTATCACCTTCTGTGGCAGACAGATATGTACCGTGGTACCGGAATTCGGAACACTTTCAACAGAGATAAAGCCCTCCATGGCGTCCACAAAGCCCCTGGCAATTGACATTCCAAGCCCCAGTCCTCCGCTGGTCCTGTTCCTGCCGGAATCCGACTGATAGAAGTGCTCGTAGATCCGCTCCTTTTCATCCTCGGTCATCCCCACTCCGGTATCGGTCACATCTATGCAGAGATTTGCCCCGTATTCCTGGGGTGTAGTGGAAAAATGCACGTATACACCGCCTGACTGGGTATACTTTATACCGTTGGTTATAATGTGCCACAATATCCTTTTAAGCTTCCCCGTATCCGTTTTCATTACCGACGGGATCTGGGGATCAGTGTCAAAAATGATCTCAACACCGCTTTTCATAAGGGGTTTGAAGGTATTGCAAAGATCCTGTACCAGAACGGATATCCTGTAATCCTCATAGTTTACCGCCAGGTTTTCCCCCTCTATCTCCGAGTAATCCAGGATATCGCTGATCTGCTCCGATATCCTTCTTCCCGCCTCGGAAATAAGCTCCAGATTTTTCCTGTTTTCATCATTGGCCTCATTTTCAAGACACACCCCCGTAAGCCCTATAACGGCATTGACCGGAGTCCGTATCTCATGGGAAACGTTGGCCAGGAAATCATCCGCGCTTTTATTCTGCTGCTTTAATATGCTGATATACCGTTTATAGGCATCTTCGGTCCTTCTTGTCTCTCCGATAAACCTGATGGCCACAAATGAAGCGGTCCATATAATAAAGACATGCCAGATAACCCGCCCCACAGAGCCGGAATCAAACGCCCTTATTATCAGGGCAAGGGTGCTGGTGGCGGCGCAGATCCATATAATCCTCCTCTCCTTTGTCATGGAGAGCAGCACTACCGCAAGAATTGAAAGGGGCGTACAGTTAAAAACAGCATTGGTATTGAGGATGTAATAAAAGAGCTGAATACAAATAAAGATACTGTAAAAATGGATCCTCACCTTTTCCGTGGGCCTGCCCGAGATATGCATGACAAAACAGGCGAAAACCGAAACAGCAAAAACAGGGATGGTCCATTTTTCCCATCCCGAAGAAATGTTCAGCGCAATAAGTACTATGGAGAATACCGTCAGGGTGGCAAGCAGTACCACCTGTGACAGCATTCTCATTTCATCCTTTATCAAATCACCCATCTGGTTCCATACAGAATGATCCTTAATCGTAACTATTCAGTACAGTCACCTTTGCAACCGCAGGTGACATCTGAAAACCTTATTTCTTGCTGTTTCTGTACTGTATCGGTGTCATTCCGTAGCTTTTCTTAAACTGTCTGTTAAAGTGCTCCACACTGGGGTAGCCCACGTTTTCAGCCACCCTCTCCACCTTCATATTCCCGTTCCGCAGGAGAGTACAGGCTTTTTTCAGTCTTATCCTCTGAAGGTTGCTGCTGAAGGTAGCTCCTGACTGTTCCTTGATATACTTTGAAATATAGGGCTTTGAAAGATAAAATTCCCTCGAAAGATCATCCAGCGTCACTGAGAGATAGTTTTCCTGGATATAGTTCATTATCTCAGTGATCCTCTTATCCTTCCCTCTTCCGCTGCCCTTAATGGAATCTATCTGGTTCACGGCCACACACAGCGCATTTATGGAGGAGCGGATGATATCCTCGTCTATACCCACGCCCCAGTACTTCTTTCCGTTACAGGTAATGCCCACATAGGTGCAGGCCTTACTGGAGGAGCCCCTGCTCAGGGCGTGCTCCTCATAGGTGGAAAGCTCGTAGGAAATATCAAAAAAGGATTTAATAGCGTTGCTGACAGCATCCAGACGTCCGTTTCCGTTGGCTGCCACCACGATATCCTCTCCGTTCCTGCGGATGGTGGTTCTGGTAAGTATTCCCTCCTTCTGCTGTTCAAAATGACATTCGGGAATGGTGAATACCCCATCATTATTGACGTACTTGTCCTCAAATATATGATAAACCCTTTCGGGTGAAAGCTCCGCATGCTCGTGGTCCGATATGCCCTTGACGGTATAGCCCACATCCTCCTGCATTTCCTTGGGAACCTGCATGCCGTAATTGGTACGGAGGATAAAGCTCACGCCGCCCTTTCCCGACTGGGAATTTATCCTTATCACGTCTCCGTCGTACTCCCTGCCCAGATCCTTCGGATCCACCGGCAGATAAGGCACACTCCAGGGCCTGTCCATATGCCGCTTTCTCCAGGTAAATCCCTTTGCGATGGCGTCCTGGTGGGAGCCTGAAAAAGCGGTAAATACCAGTGCCCCGCCATAGGGCTGCCTCTCGTGGATCCTCATTCTGGTAAGCCTCTCATAGGTTTCCCCGATGGAAGTGATATTTGAAAAATCAAGTCCGGAGTCCACACCATGAGTATACATGTTCATGGCCAAAGTAACAATATCCACATTTCCTGTTCTCTCGCCGTTCCCGAAAAGAGTGCCTTCTATCCTGTCGGCTCCGGCAAGAAGCCCCAGCTCGGCATCAGAGACACCGCATCCCCTGTCATTATGGGGATGGAGGGAAAGTGTTACCGCATCCCTGTATTTCAGCTTATTGCTGATACACTCTATCTGCGTCGCAAACACATGGGGCATGGCATTTTCAACGGTTGTGGGTATATTGATGATGACCTTGTTATCTTTTTCAGGCTGCCACACATCCAGTACCGCATTGCACACATCAATGGCATACTCCACTTCGGTACCCGGAAAGCTCTCCGGGGAGTATTCAAAAGAGAACTCACCCTCAGTTTCATCCGCCAGCTTCTTTAAGAGCACAGCCCCGTCCACGGCAATTTTTTTGATCTCTTCCTTACTCTTCTTAAACACCTGCTCCCTCTGTGCCACGGAGGTGGAGTTGTAGAGATGGACAATGGCTTTGGGTGCACCCTTTACCGCTTCAAAGGTCTTGCGTATGATATGGTCCCTGGCCTGGGTCAGCACCTGCAGTGTCACATCCTTTGGAACCATGTTTCTTTCGATCAGTGTTCTGGCAAATTTATATTCTGTTTCGGAGGCCGCAGGAAAGCCTATCTCTATTTCCTTAAAGCCTATACGAATAAGCATCTCAAAGAATTCCAGCTTTTCTTCCAGACTCATGGGCTCGATCAGCGCCTGGTTCCCGTCCCTCAGATCCACACTGCACCATATGGGCGCTTTTGTGATGTGGTCCTTCTTTGCCCATTCATAGGTGGGCTTTTTAGGCATGAAATACTGAATCTGATACTTTTCCCTGTTATACATAAAGGTTTCCTCCAAATCCTTTTTTTGGAAAGCCACGCCATTTAAGGTTCGCTTCCCCTCCGGTGATGCAGTACAGGTTTTATCCTGTTTTCCGGTAACCGATAATTATCGGTCAATCAAATTGATGAATGTTATTATATCACCGATTTAGGATTTAGCCATGGATAAATTTAATCTAATTCGTTGATGTTTTTTAATTTTTAATGCCGGTACCCAAAGGTGAAACAGTCATCTGTCACATTTTCAGCACCCTTCAGGCTCGTTACCGTATTCCCCGTTCGTGTCCGCCCTGGCGGTTTGCCGCCTCTTCATTTCCTTCCAGGATATTCTTTACTATCTGCATCCTCATTCCGGCATCTATAAAATCGCAATGCTTGCAGAAAGGATAATTCTGCCTGCCCTCAGCAATTTTTCTCCTGACCTCCGTGATCTCCGGGGAGCTCCAGGCTTCCTTTACCGGCATGGTGTTCAGATCCGCATAATTTGTGACCTCGAAATTATCACAGCAGCATAAGCCCATGTGGCCGTTGGGGGTGATCCACATATCCGTAAAGGGCAGGAGGCAGGTTTCCTTAATTATCTTCTTTGTCTCCTTTTTATTCGGAGCCGAGCCGGCCCTGTTGGTCAGCACCTCCTGAAGATACCTCATCTGGATAAGGATATCCACATCCTCAAACTCGTCCGGATGCATGCTGACATACTGGTATAACCTCTGGATATTCTTGTGGAGCTTCATTTCCATTGAATAGTTGTTGATGATAAGCTGGTCGATATAGGGCTGTATTTCCTTTACCTTTTCAAGATTCAGAAGAAGGCCGTTGGTTGACATGAAAATATAGCACTCCGGCAGCTTTTCCCTGGCATACTTATGTCTTTCCACTATTTTTTTATCGAGCCAGGGTTCATTGTTGCCGTATAAAGTGATATGTCCCCTGTAATTCCAGTCCGCAAGCTGGTCTATTATCGAGGTATAGAGTTCATCCGTCATCTCCATGAAGGGTCTCTTTTCCGCGTGTATATTTGCGGTACAGAAAGCACAGGTGGAATTGCACCGGTTGATGGTCTCTATATTCACTACATTGGGCTTCGGGGTCTCCTCAGCATTAAGAAAATAATCGCAATATTTTTTCTGATCCCTGCTCCTGGTTAAAAACTGAAGTTTCAGATAAAAATTTATCGCAAGATTCGGGAAATACTTTCTGGCGTTCCAGCCAAGTCTTCCCATGAAATTATTGATCTGTACGGGCATTACCGCTCTCCTCCAGGACTTTTTTTGCGTTTTCGTACTCCTCCGGTGTTCCGAAGGACAGGAAGTCATCCACGGGGAATTCCCCTATGTTCATTCCTTCCTCTGCCATAAGATTATATACACCACTCATAAAATACTCATTATAAGGACATCTGTCCATATATTTTCCGGCATATTCAAGAAACAGGTCCTTATTTGCAAAACCGTAGGCCCCGCACACTGCCCTGTTGCTGATGGGATCTTTCTCCGCTGTCATGGTCACATATCCCTTTTCATCGGTCTTCACATAGCTGAATCTGCCGTCGCTGTTCTCAAAGGTCATGAGCCACCCCTTAAGCTCCCCTACGGGGTAAGCAGTGTTTTCCCGGTCACCTCTTAAATAGGCATAGAGCATTTCCGACGTAAACATGAGATCACAGTCGCAGAAAATAACAGGAAGACCGTTCTTCAGGATCTCCGCGCCCTTCATGCAGGTCAGCACCGCTCCCTTCAGCACATGGTCCAGCACTATGATCTCTGCGCCAGGGGCATACTTTTTTATCTCCCGGTCTATGTTAAACCTGTCAATATGGTCTTTAAGCACCACAAAGGTGATCCCTGCAATATCGCAGTGCTTTGCTATGGAATCAGCCGCATATTCAAAAAAATGCCGCCCCCCTATCTCAATGAGGGGCTTCGGGCACTCGTATCCCAGATTTGCGAACCTGGTTCCTGCCCCTCCCATGGGCATTACAAGATTAATAGACATACTGTTCTCCCTGTGGTATAATAAAAGCTCTCCATGATATGTACGGGTAGCACCGCATAAGGATCGCCCTTCGGGCGATGGGCGGTACGCAGATCACGGATCACTTCGTGATCCATGATAAGAGCCGGTGTGTCGGAATGGCAGACGAGGAGGACTCAAAATCCTTTGGTGGCAACACCGTGTGGGTTCAAGTCCCACCACCGGCATATGGAGCACATCTTTGATGTGCTCCACGAGCAGCCCCATCGGCCGAAGGCCGATCTTATATGGGCTGCTCTCCTTGTTTTATGGAGCACATCTTTGATGTGCTGCTCTCCTAATTTAATGGTGGAACAGCCTGAGACCCGTGAAGTACATGACCATACCGTACTTATCCGCAGTTTCGATGACGTTGTCGTCCCTTATGGAGCCGCCGGGCTGGGCTATGTATCTCACGCCGCTCTTCTTTGCCCTCTCCACATTGTCCCCGAAGGGGAAGAAGGCATCTGATCCCAGTGCCACATCCGTATTGTTGTTAAGCCACTCCCTCTTCTCATCTTCCGTAAACACAGAGGGCTTGGTCTTAAATATCTTTTCCCAGGCTCCGTCCCTCAAAACATCCTCGTACTCGTTTCCGATGTAAACATCTATGGCATTGTCCCTCTCCGCCCTCTTTATCTCATCTAAAAAGGGCAGCTCCATGACCTTCGGGCACTGACGCAGGAACCAGTTGTCTGCTTTCTGCCCCGCAAGGCGTGTGCAGTGTATACGGGACTGCTGGCCCGCACCTATTCCTATGGCCTGTCCGCCCTTTGCATAGGCGACGGAATTACTCTGGGTGTATTTAAGTACGATAAGGGATATCATCAGGTCTCTCTTTGCGCTGTCGGGAAGATCTTTATTTTTCGTAACTATCTCCCCCAAAAACTTCTCATCTATCACAGCATTATTCCTGCCCTGCTCAAAGGTCACGCCGAAAACCTGCTTTGTCTCCTTTTCCCCGGGAACATACGCCGGATCAATTCTCAGCACACAGTAATTTCCCTTTTTCTTTTCCTTAAGGATTTCCAGGGCTTCATCACTGTAACCCGGAGCGATAATACCGTCAGACACCTCTCTTTTAATAAGATTTGCGGTATCCGCATCACATTCATCTGAAAGTGATATAAAATCCCCGTAGGAAGACATCCTGTCAGCCCCCCTGGCTCTGGCATAGGCACATGCAAGAGGACTTAAGCTTTTAAGATCATCCACCCAGTAGATCTTCGCCTCGGTTTCACTTAAAGGCAGCCCTACGGCAGCTCCTGCCGGGGAAACATGCTTAAAGCTGGCAGCTGCACAAAGCCCGGTGGAAGCCTTCAGCTCTCTTACCAGCTGCCATCCGTTAAATGCGTCCAGAAGATTGATATATCCGGGTTTTCCGTTCAGCACCTCAAAGGGAAGCTCTCCGCCATTTTCCATAAAAACCCTCGAGGGCTTCTGATTGGGGTTACATCCGTATTTTAATTCCAGTTCTTTCATATCCTGTCTTTCCGCTCCTTTCGTTTTCAGTCGTTTACTATAGCATACCTCTTAAATATTTACAAAGCCTCCGCCTTCTCCTTTTTCAGCCTGCTTTTGTTTTCGTACATGAGCTTATCGGCGCGTTCAAATACTGCGGAAACCTTATCATCATTCTCCCATCTGGACATACCGCAGGCTATCACTATGCCTCCTGCAGCCACAGCCTCCCTGTTATGAGCGTTGATATTATCCATCAGTTCTTCAATGCTGCGGTAATCCTCTCCCTCCGCAATTACCAGGAATTCATCTCCGCCGGTACGGAATACGGGGCTTCGTTTGAAATTGTCACATATAAGCTTGCAGGCGTCACAGATATACTTGTCTCCCGCCTGATGCCCCTGCGTATCGTTCACCTTCTTTAAGTCATTCACATCCAGTATAACCAGCGCAAATTCCGGAGCCTGCTGATTTGCTATCATGAGATTTAAGCGCTCCTCTTCCTCCTGGTAGGCATGCTTATTCTTTACCCCCGTGAGGGCATCCACATTGGCAATGATCTGTGCCTGGGCAAGACGTTTTGCATAGGCCTCTTCCTGCTGAACCTGGGCTTCTATATCGTTGACCCCCACAATGAGCCGGCGTCCTTCCTTCTCCTCTACCATGGCAGCCCTGAGCTGGACATAATGAGAATTTTCGTTGATCATCAGCCTGAAGCTGAGTGAGAACATCCTGCCCTGTTCAGTTTCGGACAGTATTCCCTCTTTTGTATACATCGAGAGAAAACGTTCCAGATCCTCCGGATATATCAGCCTGCTGATGTGTTCACGGGAAATATCGAAAAATCCCATACCCATTTTGGGGAGCGAAAGGCCGTTTGTGCCCTCTGTTGCACTGAATTCCCTGTATCGTCCCGTCTCCGGATCCACAACATATACACAGAGGAAATCCCCTGTAAGGGCGTTAAGGCGGGAATAGGCGATACGCTCCTCCATGATGCGCTCCGTGGTCCGCCTCTGCTTCACCTCTTCATTGACATTCGCCACGCCCAGAATTATAAAGCGTTCATCATCCTCCATCTTTGTAACTGTGGTGTTTACATATACCGAATCATTATCAGTCAGCAGACGATAACTCATGATAAAGGTTTTGTTCCTCTTAAGGGTATTCATAAGTATACCCTGATTAAGGGATCTCTTGAATTCCGCCCGGTCCTCGGGATAAACATAAATGTCGGCCTCACGGATACAGGATTCAAAGAAATCCCCGCCCCGGCGTATCTCTTTTAAGGCACCGGTTTCCTCATCCGTTCCAAATTCTATATAATCACCGTTTTCAACATTGACGTAAAACAGATCCTCATAACCGTGGGCAAGGGTCTGGGCAATATGGGTAACGATGATGCTGTTGCTCCTGTCCCTTTCGTAAGCTTCCTTCGTGGTCGCATTTTCACGCTTGATACGCACCATGTCGGTAACATCCTGGCTCATCCCCAGAACACAGGGCTTTCCCGAAGCATCAATGAATTTGATCTTTGTTGTCTGAAGCTGTTTCCGGTTCCCCGCAGCGTCCGGCACATCCTCGAAAACAACATAGGGCTCGTCCATGGAGAGTGTTATCTTATCCTCCCTGTCAAAAAGCTCCGCAGTCTCCTTATCAAAGATATCCGAGGCCTTAAGCCCCACCACATCCTCGGGCTTTTCCTTATTTGAATACTCTGCAAAAGCCTGATTGCAGGCAAGGAACTCCCCGGTCTCTGCATCCTTGGAAAAGCTCATAGCCGGCATATTATCAAGCAATGCGGTTATGGATTCCTTAAGTTCAGCTATCTTTCTCGCATCCTCCGCCTCCTTCTCGGCAGCGGTAAGCTGTTTCCCCAGCTTTTTTGAATTAATATAATTATGCAGCAGAATACCGGCGCAGATGATAAAAAGCATAAGTGACACCATTGTATACATGGTATTCATGCTGCTTATATGCTTTGCCTGTTCCTCCAGAAAGGCAATCCTGGCTGTACCCGTGTCGGACCCGGCATCGCTCTCATGATGTGCCTGATGATAGGCATATATGTTTTCAGCTGCCCTGTTTGCGGCATTCTCTGTCTCCCGGGAAACCCACATCATGGATGCGAACAGAATTAACACCAGCAGGATTATCCATACCATAAAGTGATGTTCATATTCCCTGTTACTGTCCTTATGTATAAGAAATCCGAAATATATGAGTCCGAGGATCGCCCATATGATAAAGAGAATATAGGATTCGGTCTCCATGGCGTCAAAGGGCAGCAGACCAGGTATCAGAAGGAGCATGATAAACAAAAGCATCAGCACCATCCCGATGACGCCGGTGACCTTTTCGACAGATTTTTTTGCACTCTCTGCATGCTTAAACGTAGCATAGGAAACAAGCCCATATATCATTGTGGCACCAAGGGTGGTGACATCCACGATCCAGCCGATGGCAGTCCTGCCAAGGAAAGGGATAAAAACAGAGACCGCAACTATGACAAAAATGGCCTTTTCCGGCACACCCTGCCTGCTGAGCTCCGACATCTGCCCTAAAGCTTCCCCCTCCCTTCCTGCTGCGAAGATAATGCGGGACAGGGCCATGAGATTTCCGATAAGGCTGGTAAGTATCACGCCAAAAAGGGCCAGCATCAATACTGCTACCCCTTTCTGCCCGAGATAGTGATCCGCCGCATAGAAGGTCGGCACTGCCTTGATACCCTGCAGGTTTCCCATATCCCGGAGATATTCCTGCCAGCTTTGATACTCCGGAGGATATGCGGACACTGAAAGAATTGAGACAAAGAGATAGAGAGCAGTGGTCATCACCACCGAACATATCAGAATTCCACGGACTTTTTTTATGGGAAAATCATATTCCTCGGAAAAATGCGAAATATTTTCAAAACCGATAAAGGCCCAGGGCGAGATGGCCGCAATACGTATGATCTGCCCGAAGGCCGATGACCCTTCAGAGTACAGGGGCTCGTAACTGAAGCTGTTCCCATGCCTCATCATGGCAATAACGGCACATATTGTGAAACCTGCGGAAAAAACCACGGCAGCAGCGGTCATGATACGGTTGGGATAACGCGAAGCCGTGGTACACAAAAAACCTGTGACTACTACAGCGCCAATGGACAGCAATGCTTCCCCAAGCCATACCTCGTATCCGAATACACTGTACCGGAAACCGAACTGAAAAGCGCTGCCGAGGAAAAAGCGGGCAAACAGCGGAACAGAGGTGATATTTGCCCACAATATGGCAAAATATGTTAAAAGCACAAACCAGAAGGTAACAAAACCAAGATCCTTGCTGCAGGTTTCTTTTACAAAGGTATAGGCGCCTCCTGCACCGGTTTTTTCCTGTATCATATACTGCAGGTTCCAGGTCACCACCAGAATGACGGCCATTCCCAGAAGAAGTCCAAAGACCGTCCCCAGTACTCCGGATTTCTGCAGATAAGTATTACAGGTTACAATAAACGATCCCCAGCCGATACTGGTGCCGATGGAAAACGCCCACATTCCCGCCGGTGAAAAGCCCGCCTTTAGAGTACCTGTGTTATTTAAGCCCTGTGTTTCTTCAGATCCCGAACTTTTAACGACCATACGCCGCTTCCTTTCAGCCGTTCTTATTCACGATCCTTGTTTCGTATTTCCCGCTTTCTATATCTATATAGCGTACAAACAGTGACACCTTATTCTCTTCATTTAAGGAATCCCATACCAGGGCGGTAAACTCATCTATATTTCCCGGGATATCCACCTTTTCAGGCTCTCCTTCAAAGCTCGGCAGCGGATTACCGTCCCCCATGTATGTATGGATAAACCTGCCCTCTCCTTTTTTCGGATCTTCATAGGCGAAGGTGTAGCGGAGGCAGCGCTCACTGTTTCCGTCATCACTCTTTAATATGGACATGGCAAAATCATAACTGCCCTTCTCCACATGCATAAGTCCTGATATCCTGGGTGTAAAGTTCGGGCTGTCAGGCTCAAATTTCCTGCCCCTTAAGGACTCTTCAAAGCTCTGCCCCTTCCCCATATTTTCATACACCGTGTCAGTCTGGTCTCCGTTGGTAACTATGGTATAACTGTCCAAAACCCGCACCGGAGCATAGATTATAAGCGAAGGATCCTTCATTTTGGATTCGTCAAAGGCTTTTGTCCTGATGCCCTCTCCGTCTTCTGTGAAAACCCTGTTCCTGCTGTTCTCACTTCTGCCCATTATGAAATATGCCGTAACAGCATGTTTTCCGTCACCGCTTCTTCCCATCACTATTCCCCTTCCGGGATAGGGATTGCTTTTTAACACCTCTGAAAGCTTTAATAACTTCATTCTTTTCTCCTTTACTTTACAGTTCCATTTCCCTGTGGGTTTTACCGATGCCGTACAATTCACTTTACCGGCAGTTATCTTATGTTCTCGATCTGCCAGTCGATCGGCTCTCTCCCGTTTTGCTTAAGAAATTCATTGCACCTGGAAAAATGCCTGCATCCGAAAAATCCCCGGTTTGCGGACAAGGGACTGGGATGTGGCGCTTTTAGCACCAGATGGCGCTTATTGTCAAGCATTGCCTCCTTTTCTCCTGCGGGCCTTCCCCAGAGCAGAAATACAATTGGTTTATCAGATTTATTTAAACTCCTTATCACCGCATCCGTAAACTGTTCCCATCCGTGCTTCTGGTGGGATGCTGCCAGATGCGCCCTTACTGTCAATACGGTATTCAGCAGCAGCACTCCCTGATCCGCCCATTTTTTCAGATACCCGTTGTCAGGGATATAACAGCCCAGATCGTCATGAAGTTCCTTATAGATGTTCTTTAACGACGGCGGAATATCCTTTTCCGGAATCTCCGGCTTCACGGAAAAAGCCAGGCCATGAGCCTGGTTAACATTGTGGTAAGGATCCTGCCCCAGTATCACAGCCTTCACTCCGGAATAAGGAGTGTAATGAAAGGCATTAAAAATATCGTCTGCCGGCGGAAAGATGGTCGTACCGCTGTTATATTCTGCTTTTAAAAACTTATACAGTCCGGCATAATAGGGCTTTCTGAATTCTTCCTGAAGCAGAGGAAGCCAGTCATTACTTATTCCCGGCATCTCACATTGACCCCGTTTTCCTTAAGATATGCCTTGACTTCAGCGATGGAGAGCTCCTTATAATGAAACAGGGACGCCGCAAGAGCAGCCTCCGCATGTCCTTCCGTAAACGCCGTAAGGAAGTGTTCGCGCTTTCCTGCTCCGCCGGAAGCTATAACCGGAATGTCAACACTGTCGGCTATGGCTCTGGTAAGTTCAAGATCATAGCCCTCCTTTGTGCCGTCTGCATCCATGCTGGTTAAAAGTATCTCGCCTGCACCGAGTTTTTCCGCTTTGACAGCCCATTCGACCGCATCAAGCCCCACATCGATGCGTCCTCCGTTTTTATAAACGATCCAGCCTTTGCCGTCTGCTCTCCTTTTAGCATCCATTGCAAGGACTACGCACTGGCTTCCGAATTTAGCCGCAGCTTCGCCTATGAGTTCCGGATTGTTTATGGCGGCGGAGTTTACTGCCACCTTATCAGCGCCTTCCCGGAGAACTTCCCTGAAATCCTCAACACTTCTTATCCCTCCTCCTACGGTAAAGGGAATAAAAAGCTGTTCGGCAACCTTTCTTACCAGATCCACCACTGTTTTCCTGTGGTCGCTGGAAGCTGTGATATCAAGGAAAACCACCTCATCCGCGCCTTCTTTGGAATAGGCTCCCGCAACCTCCACAGGGTCCCCTGCGTCTCTTAAATTTACAAAATTTACCCCTTTTACGACCCGGCCGTCATTTATATCCAGGCAGGGAATTATCCGTTTTGTGTACATGTTTTTCCTTTTTTTAGACTTAAGCGGTAACTATTCAGAACCCCACCCTCGCAAAAAATGATTTTTGATTAAAAATGATCAGAGAAATCATTTTTTGCTCGGTATGGAGACGGTAACTAATCGTTACCGCCCTATGATATAAACATATTTTCAGACGAAAACAAGTTTTCACTGAATAATATGTTTATATCACAGGGGGTTCTGAACAATTACCAGATGTTTAGGAAATTATCAAGGATCTTCATTCCCATGTCCGAGCTTTTTTCCGGGTGGAACTGGGTCGCAAATACGTTGCCCTTTTCCACGGAAACATCTGCGGTCACGCCATATTCTATAGTCGCGGTAACCGTTTCCCTCTCTGCAGCGCTTACATAATAGGAATGGACAAAGTAAAAGAATTCACCATTCTCTATACCCTTAAAAAGCCTGCCGTTACTACGCAGTTCAATGGAATTCCATCCTATATTCGGAACCTTAAGCTCTCCTGTGGTCTGCAGCCGCTTTACACTTCCCTTAAATATGGAAAGTCCTTCTGTGCCGGGAGCCTCTTCACTGCTCTCAAATAAAAGCTGTTCTCCAAGGCAGATGCCTAAAAACGGTTTTCCGCTTTCGGCAGTTTCCTTTATTATGGGGATTAGTCCATACTTTTTAAGCTTCTCCATGGCATCTCCGAAGGATCCCACTCCGGGGAGTATCACATGGCTTGCTTTCCTTATCTCTTCCGGATCCCTGGTGGTCAGGGGTTCTCCTCCTCTGAAGGATATGGCCTTTTCCACACTTTTTATATTACCTGCATCATAGTCAATAATCGCTATCATTTTTGTTGATGCCGTTCCTTCCTGTTTTCAATATCTGTCTCTTTTGATAGCGGCGTTGACTCATCGGTGACTTATTCCACATCTTTGATGTGGGATAAATCCCCGACGAGGTGGTTCTGATTATTTACGAATCATCTGGATGAATAGGTGCCGTCATTCTGCCTTGAAACATTGAATTCGTACAGAAGGTCTCCGCCTCCTGAGGAACTGTCACCTTCGTCTTCAGATCCTGCATCGTTCCCCGGTTCTTCGTTAACATTGCCCTCCGGAGTTTCCGGATTTTCACCTGTTTCACCGTTTATTTCCGTTTCAGGTATTTCCGGGGTCTCCACCGGCTCAACGGGAATCGCTCTCGGGTCGTATGCCTCTACTGAAGAGGACACAACCCTCTTTTTGTTCTTTTCGGCATTACTCCTTACATCCACTCCAAGAGATGCCAGTTCATCATTTATTATCTCCTGCCTTACTCTCTCTCTCCACTCGGGATCTGCAATATCCATCAGGGCAATGGTATAGGTCGTGCGGTCCGCGATCTTTGAAAGATCGTTTGCCCTCTCTTCACCCACGCCGAATACTTCACTGAGCTTGGCTATGATCATTCTGTATTCAGCAGTCAGCGGTTCGTCAATACCGTTTGCTCTCGCCTCTTCTATATGGTCATTATAATATTTAACACCGTCTATCAGGGAGTTGACCGCCTCCAGATTCTTACCCTGTTTCTCATAATCTTCAAAGGACTCATACTTTCTGTCCAAAGTCATTATCGTAACTGTATTGTCAAAGATCAGCTGACTCTCTTCATCCAGTTCCCGGACTCCGGCCATGGAACGGAAAGCATCATCGTACTGTCCTCTCTGATATTCTTCCTTACCTTCCTTGATAAAGCCCGCCTTCGGGAATACTGACAGACAGAATATGATCATTGCTGTCAGTGAAGCAAAGAAAATGAACACCGCAATTAGCTTCTTTTTGGGGATCTTCTTTTCAGGAGGTCCTTCTTCTTCCGGTTTCTTCTCTTTCTTCGGTTTTGGCGGCTTTGGCTTTTTCTCTTTCTTCGGTTTTGGCTTCTTTTCCTTTTTCTTCTTTTTCTTCTTTTCTTCCGCTTCAGCCTCTTTGATAACCTGCATGTTCTCCAGTGTGGCCTCTGTATGCCCGCCTTCTTCATCTTCGTCATCATCAGGGCTGTCGAAAAGAGCCGCCATCAGTCTCTGCAGGAAACCTGGCTTCTTCTCTTTCTTTTCCTTTTCCTCCCCCTTGTCCGCAGCTCCCTTCTTTGCTGCTTTTTTGGGTCCAGGTCTTTCCTCTATTTCCGAAAGTACGCTTGGATCAGCCTCAATTTCTTCACCTTCAAAAGACATGGCATCTACGATTATGCCGTCTTCTTCCAGAGGTGCACCCTTTTCACCGCCGCCTTTGCTTTCGCTTTCTTCTTCGTCTTCTTCGTCACCGTCATCTTTTTTACGCTTGAAAAGTCCGAAGAGACCGCCCTTCTTTTTCTTTTTCTTTTTCTCTTTCTCCTTCTCCTTATTGTCCTCAGGCTCCTCAGAAACAGCTTCCGCCATATTATCAAAGTCTTTTTCTTCACCGACGCCGAGCATGCTCATCAGCTCGTCATCTACCATTTCGTTGCTGTCGTTTTTCTTTAAGAGATCACTGATCTCAGATAATTCATCATCCTGTGGAAGCCCATCCAATAATTCAGTTACGTCTTTTTCTTCATCTGCTGCGGCCATGGCAGAGAGCAGATCTTCCTCAGTCCCTGCTTCTCCCCCGGGCGCTTCTCCTGCAGTCTCTTCTCCGAGCTCAGGAATGGCTCCCAGAAGATCCGCTATTTCATCCTGGGACATCACTCCCCCGGAAATCTCTGCCTCCGGTGAAGGTTCTGCCTCAGGTTCCGCTTCCAGCTCCGGAACAGGCTCTTCTGCTTCCAAGGCCGGTTCTTCCGCAGCTGTATCACCCTCTGCGCCTGCAAGAAGCGCTGCTATCTCATCCGGCGTCATAATATGATTTGGATCATCTGATGCCGGTGCTGCTTCAGGTTCCGACGCAGGCTCCGGCTCGGGTACTATCTCCGGTTCAGGTTCCGGTTCAGGCTCGGGAATTATCTCCGGTTCGGGTTCGGGTTCGGGCGCAGGCTCTTCTGCGGGGGCATCTCCCCCTGCCGCTGCCAACAGCGCTGCTATCTCGTCAGGTGTCATCACATGATTCGGATCGTCCGATACCGGTGCTATTTCGGGTGCCGGTTCGGGTTCCAGCTCGGGTTCGGGTACTATCTCCGGTACAGGCTCGGATATTATCTCCGGTTCGGGCGCCGGTTCTTCCGCAGGCGCATCTCCCCCTGCCGCAGCCAACAGCGCTGCTATCTCGTCCGGCGTCATCACATGATTCGGATCGTCCGATACCGGTGCTATTTCGGGCATCGGTTCAAATGTCATATCAGGCTCCGGCTCGGGCTCGGGTACTATCTCCGGTTCCGGTTCGGGCGCAGGCTCTTCTGCAGGCGCATCTCCCCCTGCTGCGGCTATCATCGCTGCTATTTCATCCGGTGTCATCACATGATTCGGATCATCCGATACCGGTGTTATTTCAGGCATTGGCTCAGGCTCCGTTTCTGGTATCACTTCCGGCTCGGGTTCCGGTATTATCTCCGGTTCCGGCTCTGATATTGCTTCCGGCTCCGGTAATATCTCCGGTTCGGGCTCCGGCTCAGGCTCGGGTATTATCTCCGGTTCGGGCGCTGGCTCTTCCACAGGCGCACCACCCCCTGCTGCGGCTATCATCGCTGCTATTTCATCCGGTGTCATCACATGATTCGGATCATCCGATACCGGTGTTATTTCAGGCATTGGCTCAGGCTCCGTTTCTGGTATCACTTCCGGCTCGGGTTCCGGTATTATCTCCGGTTCCGGCTCTGATATTGCTTCCGGCTCCGGTAATATCTCCGGTTCGGGCTCCGGCTCAGGCTCGGGTATTATCTCCGGTTCGGGCGCTGGCTCTTCTGCAGGCGCACCGCCCCCTGCTGCGGCTATCATCGCTGCTATTTCATCCGGCGTCATCACATGATTCGGATCATCTGATACCGGTGCTATTTCAGGTGTCGGCGCAGGCTCCGGCTCAGGTGCCGGTTCCGGCTCCGGTATTACTTCCGGCTCCTGTAATATCTCCGGTTCCGGCTCTGGGATCACTTCCGGTTCTGGTATTATCTCAGGCTCCGGTGCTGGTATTACCTCCGGTACAGGCTCCGCCACAGCTTCCGGAATCACCTCAGGTTCCGATATCACTTCCGGCATCGGTTCAGGCTCCGGTATTACCTCCGGCTCCGGTGTTTCCTCCTCATGTGTGGGCGCACTCTGTCCCCCTGCGGCGATGAGCATAGCTTCAATCTCCTCAGTGGACATCATTTTGGAAGCATCTATCGGTTTATCAACAGGCTCTCTTATAACCGGTTCAAAATCCGCCGGAGTATCTATTATCGGTAACGACGTGGCTTCATTAGGATCAATATTCAGTTTCTTCTCTGACTCCTCAACAGATTTGAGTAATGAGTCAAGATAGCTTTCCTGTGAACTCATATACATGATAGTTTATCACATATCACAAAATGTTACAATTAAAGTAACCAGACACTTTTTTCCTCCTTATCTGTCAGTACACCATCATTCAATACCTCGATTTTGTGGCTAAATCCAGTAGTTTACCTTTCTTTAGTCATACTTTCCCTGTCATACCAATCCCTGATCCTACCATTTCTGTGACTAAATAGAGCCATTTTCCTCTTCTTAGTCACATTTTCCCGTCACGACAATCTCTTATCCCGCCATTTCTGTGACTAAATAGAGTCATTTTCCTCTTCTTAGTCACATTTTCCCGTCTTGTTTTTAAAATAACTGCGGAACTTTTTTGTACGCTCTCCCCCAGACACCTTTATCTGTCCGGTGGCTTTTTTCTCATCTGCCGGAAGGCTCATCTTATCGTCCAGCATTGTCGATTTCAAAATATGCCCATTGGCATATTGGGTAATGCCGAATAGAAGCGCCAAGCGGCTCTGACATCAATGGGTGAAGCCGCAGAACATATAGAACCGCAGAGCGGTTCTGGCATCGTCGGATAAAGCAGCAAAATGTATTAGTATCCCTATTTCAGGTCACCCGAAAACCCGTATCAAAAATCCTCGACAAAACAACCCAACACAGCTGCATATCAATCAATTTTCCTTCGTTTCTATTCAGAACCCTCCGGATTCTGAATAGATACATTCTTTACTTAATGTCAAAATCAAAAGCAAAAATACTGTTATGAAAAAACACTATTTTACCGATATAAGATATGAGAAAACTCGTTTTGTCTGAAAAAGGATTTTTGGAAATTCTACAGGGAGGTAGATCCGTATGGAATGGACATTGAGTATTTCACCGCAGCGCACAGGCTTCCCCGTTGGATCAGCTCTTACGGGCAGTTTCCGGATGAAAAGCGCTGCGTCTTGCTTTTCCGGGATCAGGGATGATTCCGGGACACAAAAAAGTCAGGAAAAAGAACGGATCCGTGAAATGCTCCGGGCTCTGAAGGAGTCTGACAAAAAGGCAGAATGGTTTGAAACAGAGGGAAACAGATTCACTGATCTGTCCGGATCTGAGGAAAGTGATACAAAGAAAGAAACAGAAAAGCCCGTAAACTACAGCTATAAAGAAGTGGCGATGAAGATCCGGAGTGCGAAGACCTCGGAAAGCGCGGCACAGGCTCTCCTTTCAGCCAGAAGAAAGGTGCTGGAGATAAAGAGGAAAATATCATCGGGCAGCGGTGACCCGGAGGAACTCCAGATAGCCTTAACCCATGCAAAGCGTATGGAAATGGCAGCCAGAAGGAAAAAACACCATCTGGAACTGGAAGAAATGACCAAGAATACCATAAAGGCAGATGAAAACGCCGACAATATGGAAAGTGCCGCTGAGGATATGAGGAATGCGCTTGTTTCCGAAAAAGAAGACGAGATCATAAAAGAAGAAGATGAGGTCTTTGAAGACCGGAAAGACATGATCAGTGATATTACCGAAGGCTCAGAGGACAGCAGCTTTTCTCCGGCTGATAAGATGTCCGCAGAACTAAATGAGATGATATCGGAATTCGGGGAGGAAGAACTGAAGGAACTTGAGGAATCCATGGAAATGCTGGAAAACATGGAGGTCATAAATCCTCATATGAGTGAAGATGATTTTAATGAATTAAAAAGAAAACACCGCTTTGATGAGGAAAAGTCCATGGTTAAAGCTGATATGGATTATCTGAAGGATATGATAAAGCTTATGGTCAGCAAAGGTGCTTCCACGTCTGTATCATTTTCATTTCAGGGAGAACCAGCCATGCAGTTCCCTGTCCCGGAAGGTATACGCGTAGATGTACAGCTTTGAAGCCTCATTATAATCATACTCAGTCTTCTTTGCCTTGTAATCCTTATTGTTTATTTTTACTTTCACAGAGGCAACTGAACCACTCTTCTTGAACTTTGGTGTAACGCTTTCAGCGTACCGGAAGGTCGTTAAACTGCAACGAAACCAAAAATCACTCTTGCAACTTTCATTAAAACCTGTTATGTTTTTCCTGTTCGATTCACAGAACAACTGATCGGGAGTTCTTCCCGTCGGATTTTCCATTAATTAATTTTTTTATTTTTACGCTGGCTGCCGGGAGTCTGTTATCCTGTCTGCTCCTGCCCTGCAGAAAGGAGTTTTATGAACAAAGATATTAATGACCAGGAAGAAATGATCAACAACAGGGAGGTTGCTGACAGTGGTGCCAAGCTGATCCTCGGAAACCCTACGCTATGTGCCCAGCTGCTGCATGACTATTCCGGTATGGAGCTTCTAAAGGATGTGAAACCGGAGGACATCGAAGACGTGACCACAAGATATATTCCGATGTTCACGGAGGAGAGGGATTCGGATACGGTGAAGCGGGTAAAACTTCCCGGAAAGGGGGAGCTTTTTGTAATCACGCTGATTGAACATAAATCCTACGTGGATTATAATGTCATTATACAGCTTCTCAGGTATATGGTTTATATCTGGGAGGATTATGCAAAACAGATAGAAAAGAAACAGAAAAATATCACAAAAACCAAGGGGTTTCAGTATCCTCCGATACTTCCTATCGTTTATTATGAGGGAACGAGGGACTGGACTGCCGTAAGGTCACTGTCTGAAAAGATTTTCCTGAATGATGCTTTCAGCCAGTTCATTCCGGATTTTCAGTACATTTTGGTGAACTTAAGCGGGATGGATCCGGATGAGATACTCAGTAAAGACAATGAGCTGTCTCTTGTAATGCTGATAAACAGGCTTAAAAGCACCGAGGAGTACAAAAGGCTTAATCTTCCCGAAAACTATCTGGAAGGGATCGCTAAAAAGGCTCCAGCCGATGTGCTTGATGTGATCGCCCGTGTTGTTGCAGTAATTCTTCGTGGGCTTAATGTTCCGGAGGAAGAGCTTCAGGATTTCACTGATAAGATAAGGAGCAGAAATATGGGAAAACTGTTTGCGGACTTTGAATTCTATGATGTACAGGCCACAAGAAAAGAAATCAAAGATCTGAAGGACGAAAACAGCACTCTAAAAAATGAAAACAGCACTCTTAAAGACGAAAACAGCAGATACCTTGAGCTGCTGAAGGCTAATGGTATCATCCCCGAATAATCTCAATACGCAAAGAATGGCATCTGACAAATGCAGGCCCCGGCCGGATATCTGATCCGGACGGGGCGTTTTGGTCTATGGGGACGGGGTTTGGGGATCATTTTTTTTGGCCCTATGACTCCGTCCCCCAGTTTTTTTGGGTCCTATGACCCCGTCCCTACGGTCCATACGGTTTTTAAAGAAAAACCTTGATTTTTATGCCGCTTTGATATATTATCAGTATGTTTTGCGAAGACGATTTTTTGATGCAGTAAGCTGCACAGGAGATCAGAGGAAAAAAAGGATTTAATGGGTTTTAAGGAGGACGCTGATTATGAAGGAAACATTTGTACTCCAGTTCGGAGGCAAAGACACAACCAAGGACGCTCTCAGGGATATTGCAAAAGACAGGTTTGTTGAGGCAGGCAACAAAGAATCTGACATCAAGAAACTTGACCTTTACATTCAGCCTGAAAACGGAAAGGTTTATTTCGTAATAAATGAGGATTTCAAAGGTGACTTCGACCTTTGAGTTATGCCTGTTTATATGTGAATCTTAAAGAGCAGCCATTGACGGCTGCTCTTTTTTCATACTAAAGATCCGTGACAAAATAACTCTCAAAGATCTGTGACAAGACAGCTCCTAAGGATCTGTGACAAAATAGCTCCCAAAGATCTGTGACAAAACAGCATCTAAGAATCTATGACAAAATAGCACCTGAGAACCTCACAGCACCGGGGAAATCTTCCCCGAATCCGGATCATATCTGACCTGTCCGTCATAGTTATTTGTTCCCGTAATGGTCACAATACTCTCCTCCGTTTTGGAAGTAAAGTCCTTCTTTCCGGAGGCGTTGTATTTAATCTTTGCGGTATTGCCGTTCTCATCGGTAACGCCGGCCTTCTTCACGATTCCCTTGTTTTTGTCATACTTATCCACCTTCACGTTGCTGCCGGTCAGGGTAAAAGGCAGGATATCTATGGGTATCATATTCTTCTTAAAATATTTGTTTGCTTTCTTTACTGCCTTCTTTGTGTCTCCGGAAAGACCCTTAGTGTCAAATACCGGATAGTATCCGGGCTTCTTATTATCCTTAAAGGAATCATAAACTGAAAGGTTTTCCTTTCCGATGGTCTCCCGGAAAATGGAGTTTTCGCTCACACAGGCCTTTTTCGGATTTTTTAAAGTAACTTTCTTTATCTTTATCTCTGATCCGTTCACCTTTATCACAGACCTGTCCTTATCCAGAATGGAAGCCGTGAGAGTCTTCCTGTCACCACTATAAACAACGGCCTCTCTTGCGCACAGGCTCATTTCCAGCTCTGCTCCTTCGATGGTGAGTTTCTGAAGAGGACGCATATTGAGGTCAAGAGCTGCTTTCTGGGCGCTGTCGTAATTCCAGCTTCCGTCCGCATTCCTTACGGCCTTGTCCTCTTTTACCGGCCTGTCGCCGTAATGGGGAAGGGTATCAGCTTCAGTATAGCTTAAGACAAAACCGTCTTTTGTAAGCCCCCAGAAATATACCCTTCCGTATCCGGACACCGTCACAGGATAATATACCGCAGTATCATATATCTTCTTTTCACAGGGCTTAAAGCCCTCCTCAGGATAGGCATAGTCCAGAAAATAGTTATCTGCGGTGATATATTCGATACCGCCCTCGCTTTTCGTTTCATGGGCTCCCGTTATATAAATACCGTTTTTCACACCACAGCCGGACAGAAAGCTTTTATCAAACTCATCTGCCGCCGCCTCTCCAAGAATAAAATCCTCCGATACATAAACCACCTCCGGCTTAAATCCTTTCACTGCAGAAAATCTCTCCACAGTAAATACTTCTCCCTTTTCAGGATCCTCGGCAAATCCCGAAACATAGATGGTATTTGGTTTCCCTTCTTTTTCCTCATGGGCGATGACGATCCCGCTGGTTTCTATGATACTTGTCCAATATCCCTGATGCAGGGAACCAAGAAGCGAGAAAAGCCCGGTATCCGGATCCAGGCTGTAAACAAGGGTCTCAACTACGACAGACTCCGGGTCGCTAAACTTTCTGTCAAAGCGGCTCCTGAACATCAGAAAATCACTGCCGTCATTATAGAGATCAATAAAATCCTTTTCATCAAGCTCTTCCCCATCTTCATCAGCGCTCTTTAAGGGAATTTCCTTTATCTTTTTTCCTTCATCATAAAAAACAAGCTTAAAACCGGAGGACGATTCCGCATTTATCAGCATACCGTTATATGCCGCCCATTTCCCCTCGAACGATATATCATCGCATATTTTCTCAAAACTGCCGTCTCTTAAAGCGAACATTCTATCCCCGCCATAGCTTACATTTATTCCGGAAAAAATAATATCTCCGTTTAATGCGCCGGCATCAAAAAAACATATATTCTGTAACGTCTCATATACCTGATCATTAAGTCTTATCTGACTGTAACACTTTCCCTCCTTAAGGATGCCCTCGGGATCATCCGGTATGAGGAAACGGCTGAAGCTCTGCCTGCCCTCTTCCTTTGCCCTGTCTGTTACGGTTATCATTACCTCGGTATTTCTTTCCAGTTCCTCCGGGGTATTTAGCAGTATCCTGTCTTCATCTGTACCGGAATGGCTGATCTCTTTAATGTAAAGCTCTTCTTTGGATACCGCCCAGATCCTGCCGTCCTGACGGATCTCCACGTCAGTATTTTCCTTATCTCCAAAGAAATAGCCTTTAACAGAAAGCCCCTCTGTACCTGCACAAATACTGCTGATAACAGGAGTGTATTTTTCTTCATCAAGGGAATTTCTTACATTGGCCATCCCGCCTGTAATACAGAAATCCTTATAATTTTCAACGGTTTTAGCACCGGCCAGTACTCTGGCAGCCCTTTTAGCCGCACTGTCATTTTTCCATTCTTTTACCGCTGCAAGTACCGCCACTTCTCCTGCCACAGCGGGAGTGGCCATGGATGTACCTTTGTAAGCGGTATAATTATACTCTTCATCCGTTATCCATATCTCTCCTATTTCAATCTCTTTCAATGTGGTTTTATCACCAATGAGATAAGGCCTGATGGTAAGGGCTTCAAGATCCGCACTGTCCATTTTTTCAAAAGGATAGACACAGTACGTGTAATCACCTTCAGTGATATTTTCTCCATATTTGTTTATCCGTTCCCAGCCCTTATCTTTTTTTCTGACATAACAGAACAGTTCCCATACCCCTTTTTCAAGAGTTCTGGTCTTTATTATAAAATTGTATCTTTTTCCTTCAGGCAGTGTTTTTAGTACCGAATTAACGCTCAGTGTAAAAAGTACAGTTCCGGGATCCTCAGTTTTTGGTTTATCGTCCCTGATGGTTTCAGATGTAACAAAGTCATCTGTTCCCAGGGTGATGTCTTTTACCTTCAGCAGACCTTCGGAAATATCTGTTTTACTTCCGTTCCCGCTGTTTGCTTCATAAGAAAATTCTTCCGGTCCGGATGAAAAATCATCATAGAGTTCATGCCCTTTACTGTCCAATGAGGGTCTGGAATAATCCTTATTATTTATGACACCCTTAATAAAACCGGGCACGGTGGACATGATATTATAACCCGGCGCAAAGATATGTGTGGTACGGACGCCGTAATCAGAAAAATCACATACAGCTTCATTCTCATCTCCGGCACCTACTACGATTGCTTCCGGAACACTCAGTAACGTCGATCCTAACCGGTTTGAAATATCGTTATCAAGGCTTTCATTACTGGCAGCATTACAACAGACGATGCCTTTTTCCCCCAGCTCCTTTACCGCTATCATACTGGCAAAAGAATAAACGTTGTTGGCATAAGACATGTTTACTGCCACAATATTTACCTCAAGATCCTTAGCCACAGAAACATAATTATAGCCTTCCATAAGATCGGATAAATAAAAACTTCCCTCATCATCGCAGGTTGCCTTGACAGCCATGATCCTCGCACCGTTTGCGGCTCCGCTTATGCCTTTTTTATCCCACTGCGCCGCAATTATGCCTGCACAGTGGGTGCCATGTCCATTATTACTCCAGTCCATAGGATCTTCAGACTTTGGATCCATGATATTATTACCTTCATAATGATCCGTCGATGTGAATATCCCATACCTTCCGCCGCCAAGTTTAACAAGTTCAGGATATTTAAGACCATCATCCCACATAACTCCGGAGAGATCCTCATGGTTATAATCAACCCCCGAATCTATAACAGCGACTACTGTTCCTTCTGCGTTCTTATTATCAGGGTCATTCCATCGCGGCACGTCTATTCCGCCGGCATCACTCCTGAATTCATACTGCATATCCGTAAAGTCCGGGGTTTCGGCATCTGTATCGCTGGTAAGGATAACCGGCTCTTCAGTATTATCATCAATCCTGTATATATAATTGGGCTCCGCAAAGAACACCCCGTTTTTTCCTGAATAGAGCCCTATCAGTTCCTCCGTGGAGAGAGTGTCTGACTTCACAAGCTTAAGTACTGTTTTCCCGTCACCGGTACCCTTAAGGGAAGCATTCCCCTCTTCTTTAAGATCCGCTGCCGCCCCGCTCACATCCATAAGATCCTCGCATATTACATCAGGTGCTTCGCTGAAGATCCCGGCAGATTGTTTTGCGGTTTTCTGTGCATCAATGATATCCGGATCAAGACAGATAATGGCCTCGCCTGGAACATATTCTCCCTCTGTCAGAGGCTCAATCTCCGGCATTTTCCGGAGATTGAGCGGATGAAATGCTGTCAGCAGAAGCGACGCCGCCGTCAGAACCGCTATGCTCTTTACACTCAAAAACAATTTCTTATACATGCCAAAACCTGTCATCCTTACCGCCTTTCCGGAGTTTTAGTGATGCCATATTACGATCAAACCACAGCTATTACTTCCACTTCACAGATTGCGCCCTTCGGCAGAGACTGAACACCGACGCAGGACCTGGCCGGTTTTTCAGTAAAGTATTTCGCATATACTTCGTTAAAAGCGGCAAAATCGTTGATGTCCGTAAGGAAACAGAGGGTCTTGACCGCATTCTCCGGTTTTGTTCCGGCTTTTTCAAGTATAGCTGTCAGATTTTTCATTACCTGTTCCGCCTGTTCTTCGATGGTCGTCCCGACGAGCTCACCGGTTTCGGGATCAAGGGCTATCTGTCCCGATGTATAAACCATCCCTCCTGCCACCATAGCCTGTGAATAGGGTCCGACTGCCGCAGGTGCCTTTTCCGTATGAATCTTTTCCATCTTCATTGTTTGTCTGTTCCACTCCTTTCAGTATTACTGCTTAAACTAAATCTCATTTCAGTATAATACAAACCCTTTGCTATGAATAGCATAAAATCTGCTATTCATTTCCGGCCGCAAAATTGCAATCCAAAAATACCTATTGACGAGATAGGTTTTTATAAATATAATACCTACTATCTAAGTAGGTATTACACAAGCGCGTAATGCCGCAAAAATCCAGTGTTTTACAGGAGAACATCAATGGAAAAACTGATATATTTAGACAATGCTGCCACTACAAGGGTGTTACCAGAGGTCTTCGAAACCATGAAGCCTTACTTTACCGAAGAATACGGAAATCCCTCCAGCACCTATGAATTTTCCGGCAGAATTGCAAAACAGATTTCGGATGCCACATCGGTAATAGCAAAGCTCATAAATGCAAATGAAAAGGAGATTTATTTCACATCGGGGGGAAGTGAATCCGACAACTGGGCATTAAAGGGAGCAGCCGACGCACTGAGATCAAAAGGAAATCATATCATCACTTCAAAGATCGAACATCATGCAATACTTCACACCTGTGAATATCTTGAGAAACATGGATACGAGGTGACATATCTCGATGTGGATGAAAACGGGTTAATTGATACCGGTGAATTAGAGAGGTCAATAAGACCTGATACTATTCTTATCTCAATAATGTTTGCCAATAATGAAATCGGCACTATTGAGCCCATTGGAAAGATCGGGGAGACCGCTCATAAGCACGGCATCTGCTTCCATACAGATGCTGTTCAGTCATTTGGCCATGTTCCTATAGATGTGGAGGCTATGAACATAGACATGCTCTCTGCCAGCGGACATAAGATCAACGGTCCGAAGGGCATAGGTTTCCTCTATATCAGAAAAGACGTGAAGATATCAAACTTTATCCACGGCGGAGCCCAGGAGAGAGGCCGGAGAGCCGGTACCACAAATGCTCCGGGTATCATGGGATTTTCAAAGGCTGTATCGATAGCAGCCGAAAAAATGAATGAGAGGATTTCCTATGAGACACGCCTTCGGGACAAGCTGATAAACAGGGTTCTTGATGAGATACCTTACAGCAGATTAAACGGCCACAGAGAACAAAGACTTTCAAACAATACGAATTTCTGTTTCAGATTTATAGAGGGGGAATCACTCCTTATACTCCTCGATAAAAAGGGCATTTGTGCTTCGTCCGGATCAGCATGTACATCGGGATCCCTTGATCCCTCACATGTACTGCTGGCAATAGGACTGCCCCATGAGATAGCCCATGGCTCCGTGAGATTTACATTATCTGAGGATACCACTGAGGAGGATATTGATTATACGGTGGATTCACTGAAACAGATAGTTGAGAGACTGAGAAGCATGTCCCCGCTTTATGAGGATTTTGTTAAAAAGAGTAACTAACCGTTACCGCCCCCTCGCCAGCCTGTCCGAAAACCAATTTGCCCAATCTGCACGCCCCACTTTGCGGGTGAAACCGATGCGAATTTGGGTCACGTAGAAAGATGCGGTGGGGGTTCTGAATAAATAGTAAAAATAAGTAAAATTTCAAAGAACGATCAAGGAGAAATATATGAGTCAGATAACGGAATACAGTGAAAAAGTAATGGATCATTTCATGAATCCCAGAAACGTGGGAGAGATGGAAAATCCATCAGGTGTTGGCACAGTAGGTAATGCAAAGTGCGGAGATATCATGAGGATGTATCTTGATATCGATGAAAACCAGGTTGTGAGAGAAGCAAAATTTAAGACATTCGGCTGCGGCGCCGCCGTTGCAACAAGCTCCATGGCCACAGAGCTTGTAAAAGGAAAAACAGTCCAGGAAGCACTGGAAGTAACAAATAAAGCTGTAATGGAAGCACTTGACGGCCTGCCTCCCATCAAGGTACACTGCTCTCTTCTTGCGGAGGAAGCGATTCATGCGGCGCTTTGGGATTATGCCGAAAAAAACAATATAGTAATAGAGGGTCTCAAAGCTCCCGTTAAAGACATTGATGAGACGGAGGAATTTTACAAAACCCCGTAACAGAAAGTGATTAACCATAAAAAATCCCCTGCAGTTATTTTCTGCAGGGGATCTTAATTATCAATTCTGTCAGTCACTTACATGAACAAGCTTGTCGATCTCTCTTACCAGATTTCCGATCTCAGGTTTACTGAGCTGTGCATCTGCTCCAAGCTGCTCTCCCTTTCTCCTCATCTCATCATTGACAAGTGATGAGAAAATAACTACCGGAAGCCTTCTTGTCTTATCATCGCTCTTTATCAGCTTGGTAAGCCTGTGTCCGTCCATAATCGGCATCTCTATATCGGTGATAACAAGCCCAACCTTTTCACTGAGAGTGCCTTCCGAAGCCGCTTTTGAAATGTAATCCCAGGCATCCTGACCGTTTTCAAAATCAACGAGGTGAGTATAACCGGCTTTCTTAAGGGAATCAGAGATAAGCTTGTGAAGAAGAACCGAATCTTCTGCCATAACAATGGGGATATCACTTCTCTCCCTCTCTCCCAGCTCCTCAATATCTGCAACCTTAAGTCCTGTCTCAGGGCTTATATCAGTAACGATCTTCTCAAAGTCAAGTATGATAACAAGCCTGTCATCAAACTTCACGATGCCGGTGGATACTCCCGCCTCCACGGTATTTACCGTTGCATCCGGCTTGATAATTGCTGTCCAGGATACTCTGTGGATGCCCACAACGCTGTCAACATGGAAAGCTATATCCAGTTTGTTGAAATTTGTGATAATGAACAGCCCCTTATCCTCCTGCTCTCCTCTCTGAAGACAGTTCTTTAGGTTGATGGCTGTGATCATTTTGTCACGGGGCATGAAAATACCTTCAATACTGGGATGTGCATTGGGAACCGGGGTAACAGCCTGAAACGGAATTATCTCGGTGATCTTTGCAACATTAATACCGTAGGAATCAGAACCCAGCTTAAATTCAAGAATTTCCAGCTCATTGGTACCATTTTCAAGAAGAATTTTTGTTTCCATACAATGCACCTCGCATACAATAATTAGGATAATTATATCATAAATTTTTATAAAATACACAAAAAAATCATTAAAAAAGCTATTTTTTTAGGATTTTTTTAGGAGTTGTTCACTTTTCAAGTGCTATCTCTGTATTTTCCTCTTCACCCATGATTATAAGCGTGATATCCGACAGCTCAGCCACCTTCTCCTCACTTATCTCAGCCGCGAGAACAGCCCTAGTACTGCCACCGGGTTCCAGGGTCATCCTAAGGGTTGAAAGATCATCTAACAGCAGTGTTGTGAGAAAACTCTGGGTCTTTCCCGCCGCCCTGAACCTGAATCTGGGAGAAAGGCTCAGGATATCGCATTCTGCCTCGGTATCCGAAATATTTGTTACATTGAAATATAAAACCAGAAGCTTATCACTTGCGGTAGCAGGCTCGATGGAAAAGATCATATCTCCCCCATCTTCTGAAGCTTCCGGATATGAATCCTGTACCTTATGCCCGTCATACTTCACGGAAAAACCGCTTAAACCTATAAGCGAAGCGATATCCGCCTCCTGGACATCCACAGGACCATGTTCTTCCTCTTCTTCCTTATCCCGGTTTTCTTCCTTATCCGAAGCCTTATCCTTATTTTTCTTCTTTTTCTCTTTTTCCTTAACCTCCGCCTCTGAGGTAGCCTCTTCCTTTGCCGCTTCGATCTCCTTTATCAGATCCGGATCATCTTTTATGACAATATCCCTGAGATCCGTTTTTGACAGCTTCTTTAAGGATCCCTTGACAGCAGAGTTATGATCGTTAAGGACATTGGTGGAATAATTCACTATCTGCTTAGACTCATCTTCCGTCAGATCCACAAAACCTTCTCCGCAGCCGTAAAGAGAAAGCAGCAAAAACACCGCGATTACTATGAAATATGTTATTCTTTTGAAATCATGGATCATATTATTACGATTCCTCCAAAAACTCCTGACCGTTTATGTCAGTGTCAACTATAATTATCCCCTGTTCGGCTGCTACAGTCAAGTTCAAACCAAAATGTCACACCATTGCTGTGGTTTTCCACACCGTAATCCTTATTTAGAGCATCCATAATGGCCTTAACTATGGAAAGCCCTACGCCGGAACCTCCGTATTCCCTGGTTCTTGCCTTGTCAACCTTATAAAACTTTTCAAAAAGATGGGGAAGTGAATCTTCAGGTACAGGTTCTCCCGTATTAAACACCTGAACCCTGACTACTCCGTCACCCTCCTTAAACCGGATGACAATGCGTTTTCCTCCCCCACTGTTATCGGCAGGTTCACTGCAATAGTGAATGGCATTGCTCAGATAATTTGTGATGACCTGTTCTGTTTTAAATTCGTCTGACCACACAAACACTTGCGTATCAACATTAAAATCCAGAGTAATGTCATTCTGTCTGATCAGAAGATCGTTTGCCTGAATACAGCCTTTAACGAGATTAGTAAGGTCAAACCTTTCGAGACTGATCTTATCGTCGCCAAATTCCAGTTCATTTAATGTCATCAGGTTCTTGACAAGCCGGTTCATCTTACCGGCCTCATCAATTATCACATCGCAGTAATAATCACGGTCCTCCCGGCTTTCGGCAATATCATCCTTTAAGCCTTCAGCATACCCCTGCACAAGAGCAATTGGCGTCTTTAACTCATGGGCCACATTTGAAAGGAATTCCTGTCGCATACTGTCCTGTTTTTCCTTCTTTTCAATGTCCCTCTTCAGTTCATTATTGGAAGTCTTTAGCTCCGAAATGGTTTTTTCCAGGGTTTCGGACAGCTCATTCATATGTTCCCCGAGAACATCTATCTCATTCCTGCCCCCGCTTACATACTTTGCTTCAAAATCAAGGGATGTCATTCTCTCTGACAGCTTGGCCAGCTCCCCGATGGGCCTTGTGATCCTTTTTGTCACGAACCAGATGATAACAGCACTGAGCAGCACCATCACAAAACCCACGTACCCCAGAAACCTGTTGGATACACTGACACTCTCCCTTATGGAATTCAGGGCGGTTCTCATTATAATGATATCCCCTCCGGAAAGGGTACCCCAGAGCTCCAGATAATCAATGCCCATTCTGGGATCCACGGCTATGCATATCTCATAGTTTTCGTTTTCATAAAGGATTATGGGCTCAAACCCTTTTCTTTTCCTGTTTCCCTCCGGTCCGGAGCCGGCATTGATCCCGTTTTCACTGGCGATGAGGTTCCCGAATATGTTGTCATCCACATCAAAAACATGCTCAAAGAGCCTCATGATCATGATGTTGTCATTTCCCGTTGTGGAGATCACTGTCTGCAGCCCGGGGGTAACTATGGCCGCATTCAGGTTAAATGAAGAACAAAGCTGTAAAAACAGACGTCTGAAATCCTTATCGGACGTATCATAGGAGGAAACCAGACTGTCCACATCCTCATAAGCCCTCATAAGCTTATCCTGCTTATCCAGAATATAATAGCGCTGGAGAAAAAGACTGTTTATGATCCAGTATGCACCTATTGTGATCATCATGACCACGATAAATATAATGGCAAATTGGGTACGTATTGAATATTTTAAATTGTGTCTCTTTTGTTTTTTATTCATACATCTGATTACTTTGCGACCTTGAGGCCGGTCCTGTATTTCTTCCCGGATCCGTTCTTCCCCTCGCCGTATTCCGCAATGATATTTACTCTTCCGGGTTTTAATATGGTGATATTTCCGTTTTCATCCACCTTTGCCACTTTTTCATTGCCGGACCTCCATTTTGTTGGTGAGAATGTGGTTCTTGAAAGGAATTCATAGGCGCTTAACCCGGTAGTGCCCTCTTTTACTTCCCTTTTCTTTTCCATCCCGGGAACCTGGACATAAATATGTATCTTTCCTCCCACCTGCTGCCAGGAGCCGCCCTTTATCTTCTGTTCGCAGGTTATCTCCGTCTCTCCTCTCTTCTTAGGAGTAAGTATGCCTTTTTTATTTACCTTTGCGATCTTTTTGGCACTGGAGATATAGCGGTGCTTCGCTTTTTCATCGTATCCCGGAGCAGTTTTGAAAGCCCCGCTTATATCTGCCTTTGTTCCCGCAACTATTGCCGAACATGAAGACAGGGTAAATACATACTTCGCATTTCCCGTACTGACCGTAGTGATATCCTCTCCTAAAGTGTGGTGGAGAGAAGAAGCCGGATCCCCATAGGTTTCTGCTTCAGAGTCCTTTTCTTCATTATTTTTACCTGCATAGAACGCATTCATCTCCCGGCTGAGCCTGTCTAAGTCATAGAATCCGGAGAAGTCCGTATCATTTTCATTTACAAGCTCCACATCAACGGGTATCCCGTTATCAATGTTGTTTCCATCTTTGTCTAACAATCTGCTATGATGTGATGAAATTTGGTAATTATTCCCGTCCGGAAGCGTCATATACTGAACAGCGCAGGATCCTCCATAGCTTCTTTCTCCAAAAAGCGGGTATCCCCTGTCTTTCATATAGCTGGCCAGGCAATTTCCTGCAGAATAAGTAACTCTGCTGGTAAGCAGCCCGATATTCTTATCAAACTTTATCTTCCTGTCCTCTTCATCAAATTTCCTGTCAAAATTGCTGTCAATAAGATAATGAACCTCCACTTTTTCCCCGGTCAGGGGATCCTCTGAGATCCAACAGTTTTCCCCTGTGAGCAGGCTTTCTGCCGCCACCAGTACATCTCCGGATCCGCCCTCGTTGATCGCAATATCTATTACCACATTCTTTACTTCAGGATCATTTTCCGCTTTTATCAGGGAATGGTAAAGTGTCCCGATAGAATCATCGGATAAGGGCACAGCTTCACTCTTCCCGCTGTAATAATCCTCCCATATTTCATAAGACGGCATAAATTTATTAAAAATAATCAATGCCGTATCGCCTTTTTTTATATAGTGATTATCCTTTCCGAATTCGGAATTCCTGAATTCAATAAGATTATTAATATACTTTGATTCATTATCGTAGAAGCTTACGAGCTGTTTGTACATATCTTTTCCATATGAAGGGAATTCGTGACCTGCCTCATTAATACCCGGATAATCATATGGGTATTCAGATAAAAATCTCGTATGCCCTCCATCTTCCAGAAGTATATTAATAGCAATTATTCCGAAATAATACTTTCCCTTTTCAGCTGATCTTAAACTGCTTCTCGTGACCCTGCCAGCTTCGCCTTCCTCCGTCAGAGCTCTGTCAAGGCCCTTTTCCTTAAGCGCATCATTTAAATATGCCCTTCCCGGATATCCATACAGTTTATCAATAGCAAAACAGAATTCAT
>CAMJPM010000002.1 GCA_946407725.1 uncultured Lachnospiraceae bacterium | reverse complement strand
ATCGCTATATTGAAGGAGTGTGTTGCTGAAATTCCGGATGATGTGGTGATACACAGACTCACAGGAGACGGGGATAAGCGTATTCTGGCGGCTCCGCTTTGGAGTGCAGACAAAAAGCATGTCTGGAACCGCATCCAGAAAGAAGTGCTGTGAAATTGCGGTTCAATAGTATTTCCGAAGCATCTGTTACTGTGTATTGTGCAGATACCATTGTATATCTATCCGTAATATTTGGAAACCCGGTAATAAAAACGCCTTTCAAAATTTTTATTGTGTTTAATCATAATATGACTTTTGGCGTTTGTATCATTATATAGAAATAAGGTATAATACAATTGTTTTGCATTAAGAATTCGATGAGAGGTTTTGATAATGAGGATTAAACGTCAATTTGCCGCCGAAGATCAAAGTATAAGTATCCTTACGGAGTTTGTGAGGGAAAACCTGGAA
Source organism: uncultured Lachnospiraceae bacterium (assembly GCA_946407725.1). Classification (GTDB taxonomy): domain Bacteria; phylum Bacillota; class Clostridia; order Lachnospirales; family Lachnospiraceae; genus NK4A144. The sequence goes on along the minus strand of CAMJPM010000002.1, from coordinate 101,367 downwards.
AAATACGGAATCAAAAAGAAAGAACGGGTGCGTGTCATGCTGGCCGTTGAGGAGGCTGCAGGAAGCCTTCTCAAGCATAACATTGTTCCGGAAAATACGTCGAAAGGCTATATATATGTTACGGTAAAGGCTTTTCTGGGAAATGTGGAGATTGAGATCTCTGCAAAGGGAGAAGAGTACTCTCTGGCAAATGATATGGCCTCCGCCACCTTAAACGACACGGATGATCAGGTCGATGATATACAGGAATCCTTAAGGAATATAATTCTCGGCTCCGTTACAAATAATATCAAATTCCGTCATAAGAACGGGATCAATTATATCCGGATGACGGTGATCCGCTCAAAACAGGCGTTCCTGTATCAGACCCTGGGAGCCATGGCGCTGGCGGTTGTCATGGGTCTTATTTTCTCGTCAGTGTTTTCGGAAGATGTGAATAAGACATTAAACAGTTTGATCTTTTCTCCGGTCAAGACCATGTATATGAATGCCCTGAAGATGATAGTGGCTCCGGTGGTATTCTTTTCTATCATATCCTGTATCGTCCAGTTCTCTGATCTCTCTGCCCTGGGGCGTATCGGAGGTAAAATTATAGGCATGTATCTTTTTACTACGTTTCTTGCCATAGTTGTCGGTATCAGTATGTATACCCTGATGAAGCCGGGAGATGCTTCCCTGGCCACAACGCTGACTGCTGATGCCTCTGCCATCACTTCCCAGGAAATGAATGTATCGATAAAGGATACGATAGTGGGGATCATTCCATCGGACATCATCAATCCTTTTCTGAAAGCGGATATGCTGCAGCTCATATTCATGGCTGTACTCTGCGGTATTGCCACAGGGCTTCTTGGAAAGTATTCCGATACGCTGATAGAACTTTTCAGCGCATGCAATGACCTTTTCCTTAAGGTCACCACCATGATAATAAAGGTGATGCCCATTGCTGTTTTCTGCTCCATAATGTCAATGATGCTTACAATGGGTATCAAAACCATTATTTCCGTACTTGGGATGTTCGGTACATTTATTTTGGGGCTGTTTTCAATGATGGTGGTGTATTGTCTCATGATGGTGATCATCGGCAGATTAAATCCCCTTCCCTTTGTCAGGAAGTATGCTCCATCCATGCTCCAGGTATTCTCACTTGCATCCTCCAATGCGTCCATCCCCGTAAATATGGAAGCCTGTGAAAAAAAGATAGGTATTAGTAAAAGGATCTTTTCTCTCTCCATTCCCCTGGGGGCAACCCTCAATATGGACGGGACCTGCGTCCATCTGGCAGTGTTTGCCCTGGCGCTTGCTAAAACCTTTGGTGTCGAGATCACAGGAGGAGCCATGCTGTCAATGGTAATTTCCATTGTTGTGCTTTCCATGGGAGCGCCTGGAATTCCGGGATCCGGCTTAATCTGTTTATCTGTGCTCCTTACCCAGATGAATGTTCCTGTGGAAGCCATTGGTCTGGTAATGGGAATAGATTCTCTCTGCGGCATGTTCCGTACCATGAGCAACTGTCTCGGTGACGTGGCGGTCTCCACCATTGTCGCAAAAAGTGAAAATGAACTGGATATGGGGATCTATAACAGCTGACAATATATATTGCCAGTTTCAGATTCCGTTCGTATATTATGATATAGGACTTTAAGGTATGGAAAAGTTTTTACAGGTGCCGGGAGTTTTCCCGGACGGAAAAGAGGGTATTATGGGAAACGATGCAATCGAAAAAAAGATTAAATTTCTTTTCGGATTACAGAGGTTTGTGCAGGATCCGGAATTAAAACAGGTGATAGATGAAACAGAAAACTCCATGAAGGTGGTAAGACTCTCTGATTTTGACCTCGAAGGGGTTTCGGCAGGTGTCGATAAGGAAAGGAACGGTCTCAGTCAGGGACAGGAATACTGTTTATGCCCTCTCTGCAGCAAGATGGCTACCCGCTACCTCCTGCCTTCAGGGATGTATCATTGCACAAACTGCGATAAAGACTATTACGACCAGTGAAAAAACATTTCCGGTTATAAAAAGTCAGCGGATATGGTTTTCCAACATAGAAAAACATATCCGCTGTTTTTTAAGGAGTGGGACCGATGGGGCTCGAACCCATGACCTCTCGCGTGTGAGGCGAACGCTCATCCCAGCTGAGCTACGATCCCGGAACATAATGTATCTTATCAGTTTTCTTTGATTCTGTAAATAAACAATTCAATTCCCTTTCATGCTGTTGATTATTCCCAAAATAATTGATATTATTTTAACAATTAGCAAACCGATATCAATTTTTTTGAAAGGATTTTTTATATCCATGTGGCACACAGGATTGCATTCATGATGACAGGCGTAGAGATCATCTCGTTCTGTATGAATGGCCGCGTTTACCACACTCTACCAGCCAATCATTCAACATGATCACCTGGCCCTGGTAGCAGATAAATGCATGGCCGCACTTGCATCTGTATTCAGCAGATCTCATGATCGGATCCACATACACTCCGGAATAGAAACCTTCTTTTCTTGCTTCCCCGCAGCTCGGGCATACGATATTCATTCCGTAGGATATTCCTTTGAGCTCGACATTATCCTCTATGAAGGAAACAAGCAAGGGTACCTACAAGGATTATCTCACAATTATTGCGGCATATTTTGGCATTAATACGATCAAGGGTATCTCCGGGCACAGAAACGAAAAGTTGAATAAGGACGGGCTGGATGATGTAGATTATTATACAACCACTAACCGGAAGGCTTTCTCTATTTCCGACACCGTGGAGGTTCGCAGTGATTATAAATATTTAGACGAACCGACGACCAAGAAGGATGTTTACAAATATTCCTTAAGAGACCGTAGTACCTGGAATAGTGACTATTAATAAAAAAGGAGTAAATGATCATGTATAAAATGAAAACCGGAGATATTATTTATATTGAAGGCTCAGTAAGACCATGGCGTATGTTTATCGACCCGATCCTTTATTCCATGAAGGCGGTTCCCGAAGAAGTGAAAAAGCGGATCGAAGGGCTGGAGGAAGCTTATAAAGAGGAATTTTTCGATTTTTATCGAAATAAAAAATCAGAGGATGAAACTCTCTATACCAATTAGATCCAGATCGCCTTTAATCAGGAATGGGAGGAAAAGCACCCGGAGTTTTTGATATGGATAAGCTCTTTGATCTCTGCAGCGGGGAAGAATTAAAAAATGCCGCTGACGCCATCGAAGAGGCAAGAAAAGGCTTTAATTACGGTAATCGATAGGAGTCAACGTAATGTCAGGTATTTCCAGTGTGGAAAAAATGTTCTTAAACAAACTGAATAAACTGTATCATAAGGCGAGAGATGTAAAGCCTCTTTTGGAAAATGCCGGAGAGATCCTGTCCGAAGCGGAGACCTACCGAAAGGGATATGAGCAGTCTGCCGTTCCTATGATTACTGCCATCGGAAATGATAATATCGGCTGTTTTTCGGATCTGCTCCCTGACGATATTGAGGAAGAGGTTCTTGTAGGAAAAAGCAGGGCAATCGGTTTACTCAGAACCAAAAAAGAGGATGAAAAGCTCTATGCTGTTTCCGTAGCTGTATATTCCCCGGAAGAAACAGCGTCAGGGGACGGGATGATCCTCAGGATCAAATGGCTCTATGTACATCCGCTGTTCAGAAATAACGGGATCGGCAATGCGATGTTCGGCGAGCTTATCAATATCATTATTAAGGGAGGATTCCGGGGAGCCACCATAGACCTGCCGGATAATGATTCATATTCACTGATAAAGGAGCTGGCTGAAAAATGGCAGTTTAACTTTGAGAAAGGATTGGAGCCTGATTTTATCCTCCGTCTTTCTGATATCCCCGATACGAAGTCACTGTTTCAAATGCCCTGCGATGCAAAACCCCTGTGCTCTGTTGGTCAGATAACTGCCAGAAACATGATTAAAAACGTATTTAAAACAGACAGGTATAATGGGTTTCTAAAAAAGGCGGATGGAGCCTATATCGATCCGGAGCTCAGCTGCTTTATAGAAAAAAGAGGATCAGCTTCTGCCCTCGCTCTTGTACATATCACCCCGGGCGGAACCCTGCTGGTAGAATATATTTATCTGGCTTCGGAGGATAAAACAATGATCATGGATCTGATCATTCGTATCGTCTTAAGCGCTTTTGAAAAATTTGGCAGGAATACGATTCTCAGAATGGAGACTGAAAGCTTTGAGACTGCCCTTCTTTTGGACAAAATGTTTCCAAAACAGCAGACAATTCATTTAACAGAAGGCATTTTGATGTACTGATACGTGCGTTCTAATGAGAACATTTCAGGACAAGGGTATATTTGCCGCACGATAACCGCGAGTGTAATTTCAGGGGGATAATCATGTCAGAAGTATATAGCGAGAAAAATAAGAACCTGCAGGAAATCAATACAAATACCACCCGGTCATCCGAAATTCAGAGGAATTATTCCATTAATGAATATGAATATGACAATGACTATCTGAATACTGCTCATATCTGGGAGGAAGGCGGCGAGACTGAAAACAAGCTACCTGTGATCTCCGGTAAGCAGATCAATAAGCCGCCCCTTCCCGAAGAAATCCTTCCTGAGCCTGAATACATAGGAATCGACGAAAAATTTGCGCAGATCAAGAGTGATGACGGAGAAAGAATGATAAAAGTCAGGACTGCCCTGAAGCACTATCATGAAGCCCTTTCCAACAATTCTGATGTCACAGAGCCTCTTAATGCCATTATTAAGGCCTGTGATAATTATACTTATATGCGTTTTTCCCTTTTCCGTGGCTCAAGGGGAAAGAAGAGGCTTAAAGAGGTAAAGGAGCTTCGGGATCAGGCCAGAACCCTGCAGTTAAAGGAAGAATCCAGGAGAATTATGGGCGATGATGAAAATATAAGCCAGCAGAATCTCTGGCGCTATAGCGGAAAAGATTATGATCTTCTGGCGAATGATATCAGAAGGAATATCAGGAACGAAAATAAAGAAAAGGATGTTGACAGAGAGGCTCTCCGTAAAAAGAAAACCTATAAGGTAAAAAAACTGGATGAATCGCAGCAGGACAATAATACCCGTCACATCCTGGGTTCCCAGAAGATAAGGAGCATAAAGGATGCCATATCTGAGGTTATGCCCGAAGCCTACCGGGGAGTGGATAAGAGCCTTACGGATAAGGAAGCGGAAGAAAAGGAGATGGAACTCATTCATTCGGAGGGATCAAAATTCCTTGACATGGGCCATGATGTCATAGAATTTGATGTGGCAGGCTCTTCGTTCGACCAGTTCAGAAAGGAACACGAGGGTATTCACGGAATGAATGCATTCGACAACGGACAGACCGGACTTATTTTTGATGAAAAGATGGATAAAGACGGGTATATATGGAGAAGCGAGAAGTCGCAGCTCTCGGGAGAAGGCGAAAGCGAACGCCTTGCAAAAAAGACAAAATATTCCATTGCCGGCCCCTGGAATCTTAATTTAAATCACATCAGCAACTGGTCGATCCAGGCGACAAGAAAGAGGATAAGGGATATGGGGGTCTCCCACTTAAAGCCGGTTTTTGACAAGTGGAAGGCTCTTGAAGAAGCAGGAGGAACTCCGAAGTATTACAATATCGACCTCATGTTCAAGGGTCACAGCCGTGGCGGCGTAGGAGCCAGCCACGGGGCAATGATGCTTAAGCACTGGCTGCAGGAGAATTACCCCCAGTACGTGCGTTTCATAAGCTTTAATCTGATCCAGTATGATCCGGTTCCCGGTGCCGATGTGGAATTATCTGCTGTGGATGACATGGAGAGATATGATGTAAAAGAGTATCAGGGTGTTAATAAGGGAAGCTTTGAGATCGACGGCGAGAAGATGGCTCCTCTCGGGACGGAGGCGGGAACTACGGTTCTTTATTCCATGGTCAATCAGGATGACTGGTTCCACAGGAATCTCTTTGCCCCCCAGGAGGTACTCCATGCAAAAAGGCTGATCCTCATGCCTTTTACCCATGATATAGGAATGGATCTTGCCCATATCGATACTTCCCAGATGAAGGGCGACGAGAATGAGAAGGCACACAGCATGGCCTTTATCAACGCAACCGACAATAAGGTCTACCGGAGTTCCGGCCTGAATGAGCTTGATGAGGGCGTCTATGTGATGGATGAACACCATGTGATGGTTAAGGTGGATACATTTGCCCAGCTCAAGAATATACTTATGAGAACCATGCCGGACACCTATGAAAAGAGAAGGGAGCGGATCTTAAGAGCAGCTGCCTCTATCTTCGGCGACAGGCAGATGATAGATGAGTATGCATCCATTGACCATGAGAGGAATCAGCAGCTTTCAAAGGCTATTGAAGAGGACGGCAGTCCCAGTGAATACAGAAAGGCCGTTCAGGATGACTTGAGGAATCTCCGTACCCTGCTTAAAAACAAGCCTGAAAAAGGAGCTTTCAGCAGCATTGACAATGCCTACGAAAAGGCCATAAACAGCTGCAGCTACTATATTGAAAAGAGAGACGATGGCAAGTGGACGAAGAGAGGAAGGCGGAGACTTGAAGAGATAAAAGATATGTATTCCGCCCTGATAAGGGAAAGGCGTCATTTCCAGCAAAAGCTCTCGGAGCTTGATGACTTAAATCCCTATGGCTCCTGGGATGAGATCTTCCACAGAACGGTTTCCATCAGCCGAAGTGAAAGCGATCTGAAAAAGATCAATGATAAAACCATGGATAATGCCTACCGGGTGGAGCACGGCAAATCCGTTGCTTTCTTCGCGGAAATGGAGGAAAGCAAAGCTTCAAGCGCATCAGCCATTTCGCATATGATGGAGCGCTCCGGATTCCAGGGGCTCTACAGAGCTGCAACGGAAGCAAAAGTAACGGCCGATGAAGAGAACCGGGAGATGAAGGGCATTGTCTACGAACAGACCTATGACCTTTCCTATGACGAGGCCATGAGCAGCGACTTTGAATACAGCAGAAATAAAAAGGTGGAGATGGAGGAAGGTGCTCAGAAGAAGCTCCGGGAGATCCTGGCTTTCGATCTCTTATTCGGCATAAGGGAAAGGCTGTCCGGAAATCTGTCATCCCTCAGGGTATCGTTACAGAGACATCAGGATGAGAATACTTTGGAAATAGCCAGATCCGGAAACCTGTCTGACCTTAAGGATACCTATACTATCAATGATGTCTGCGCGGACATCATTGTATCCCCGCTCTTTACAGGCGGATTAACGGAGAGTATAGAAGATTTTGAATTAAAAGCAATAAAGGGGCTTCATAAGGATTCCGTAAATATCCTTAAAAATCTTTCGGCAGAGAAACTTAAAGACATGGCCGGTACCTCCCTGACTGAGGATCAGCTGACGATACTTACCGGCAGGCTGAATGCCATCAGAGCCAGATTATAGATGCCTCCTTTATTCTCATTACGGTATCTTCCGTAAAGCAGGGTCACGCCGTATCTGTTGCGATCATGCTTGTTTCCTCCTGAATGATTGTCTATAACCCTTAATAAGGATAGTTCCGGTTATTAGTTTTACTTTGTTTTAGGATTTTTATACGAAACACCGCCCATTAGATGCTCCTGCAGCGCGGAACGGTGCGTAGGTCATAAAAGCCTCCTGTAAAGCAGGAGGCTTTTATGACAAGTACTGGGCTAGAAGGATTCGAACCTTCGAAGTGACGGAGTCAGAGTCCTTATTGTCACCCGCTCAGACCTCAGTATTTATAAGGCTTTTCGCTTGTATGTTCATTGAAACATCATTATGGACATCACTATAGTTTTTCTGCTATTTTGTACTGTATGGACTTTATGTTTATAGGTTGTATTCTATTTTTTGCCGTTCCTTTTCAGTGAAACAACGGCAATTCTTTTCCCGTTGATCTCCCGGGTTTCCCGGGCGGCTATGTAATATCTGGAGACGGTGGCTTCCTCATCTCCAAGGTAAGCGGCTACTTCCTTGACGGTATAACCTTCTCTGAAAAGCCGGGTGGCAAGGGTTCTTCTTAAAATGTGAAGACCGCTTACGTTGTCGCTTATTCCGGCGTTTTTATATACGGTTCCCACAATGTGCTCCATTTCGGTTGCCGTATATGTACTGCCGGTTTTGGTCAGGGCAATATGGTCAGTGGGATTATTCCACGGGGTCAGAGCGTATATCTTTTCAATAATGGAAACGGCATCATCCCGTAATTCGATATTCCGGGCCTTGCTGTTCTTAGTCCCACCCTCAAGAGCAACATAGTTTGTCTCAGCGGATTCGTCCTCCCCGGTTTTGACCTGATGGCTGCTTTTTTCTACAGTTTTGTGGCTAAGTCTTTTGGTGTTAATACTTTTGTCTCCAAGTGTTGTACCTCCCCTTAAATCTGGCTTTTGATACAGATCAGAGATCCGTGTTTTCGCCTAAATATTCAAACAGATTGTTTTTAGTTACCTTAAATCGTTTTCCGACCTTCACGGCGTGCAGATTGTCATTTTTGATCAGTTTTCGCACGGTATTAGTCGTTACACCTAGTATCTCTGCAACCTCGGATACGTTGAGGATTACGGGATACTCTTTTAAGTAATCATTCATTTCACCGCCCCCTTTACAAATATGTTACTTATAATAACAAAAATATCATCAAGAGTAATTACAACACACTGTTTTTTCAGGAGGAGAAGAGACAAGATGTATGCATATAATCCGTTTGGCCAGCCTATAGAGGATTTTGATAAAGAGACTGCCGGAAGCCGTATCGGCAGAAGAATGAGAGCGGTAAGAAATGAAGCTGAGATGACTCAGGCGGAACTGGGTGAAAAGGTGGGGCTCAATGCCAACAGAGTTCAACAGTACGAGAATGGAGCAAGGAATCCGAAATTTGATCTTTGCAAAAAGTTTGCGGAGGCTTTAGAGGTTGAAGCCAATGCGCTGCTTGATCCGCAGGTGGCAAGCTATATTGGAGCCATGTATGCCTTTTTCGAAATGGAAACGCTGTATGACCTGCGATTAAAGGAAATAGACGGGCAGATTTATCTCAGCTTTGGCGAGAGTCAGTTGGATCCAAAAGTGAGCACCATGAATAAAAATCTTACGGCATGGTACAAGCGCAGGAAAAAAAGAGACGAGGATCTGTTTAATGCGGAAACAGAGGAGGAGAAGAAGGGAATAATTCATGATTACCATATGTGGGAATGGAATTTCCCGCACTCCATAGATGAAAACGCACCATCCAAATCTGAAAGGGCTAAGAAGGAACGGGCGGCACATTTGTTGGAGAAATTATTATAATCATCAAAAATTTTCCGATATAGTATAATAGGAGATATAAAGGTATTTTGGAGGGAAATTTGACCGAACAGAATAAAGAAATCACATTAGATGAAGCCTTAAAACGGATAGACCAGCTTGAAGCTCAGAACGCAGCTCTTCGCGGTGGAGGAAAGATAAATAGAGAAGCGAAGAATTCTGTATTTCTCGATCTTTTCGGGCGAAAGGCATATCCGGAGATTTTCAGGATATGTGAAGAAGAAGGGATCTTAACGGAGTATCTAAAAGAACACAAATCGGAGGTGGAAAAAATTATGATGACAATGGTTAGCCCGGAATATGTGAAAAAAACAACTGAAAGGACAGCCAAAATACGGTCTAGTATTGAGGCATTAAGAGAAATGCATCATTCAGAAAGTGAGATTTTGGATTATCTTGTTACAAAATTTGGCATTTCCGAAGAATATGCCCAGAATTGTCTTGAAGCAGAATGGGATGAGGATGGGGTTATTGCCTAAGTTTTAGATGCTGCTAAAAAATGCAGATACAGCTGAAATATGATAATAGCTTTTGACATTCCGGATGAGATATTATACGACATCAGGCAAAGTGAGGAAGAAGCCCTACAGTTTGTCAGAAGGGTGGCGGCTTTGAGTTATTATGTACAAAGGGGAGTTTCTCTTGGATATGCCGCACAGATTGCAGATATGGATAAAGAATCCTTTATCAAGTTTCTGGGTGAGAATAAAGAATCTATATTCCATTTTGATGATGAAAAAGAGTTTCTTGAGGAGTTGAAAAATGCGTAAAGTTATAGCAAATACAACTCCTTTGATAGCATTGGCAAATATTGGACAGCTTGAAATTGACCGAAAAGAATAAGGAAATCACATTAGAGGATAATAGCATTAGATATTAAATGCAGCAGGAGATGGATGATATGACAACACCAATAGTTAATCAGGAAAGAAGAATGACCTGGCAGGAAATGGTTGAGGCCTATCCTGACCAGTGGGTTGTTGTAAAGGATGCCGAGATGGATGGACCCGATATACTATCAGGTATTATTGTGGCGGTTTTACCAGATGATGAAATTATGGGATACCGATTAAGGAACACCAGGCGTGATTTGGAATTCTGCAGAACGACGGGAATTACAGATTGTTTATAATAACAGAGAGTTTTACTGTACTGCGGTACATCGTGATGGATCTCTGATAGATGTTGCTGTGTGGACACAGGAAAAGTGAGCATTACCACGGGATTCCAATAATCTGCCGATTCGCCGATCGGCAGATTCGGGTGATTTAAAAGCAAGAGGTTTTTTATCATTTTTTCGGGATTCCGGGATGTTAACGAATGTATTTGCGAAGTAAATAAGCATGTTTTCTGTGAATATTTGTAATTATAGGCTTGACACATATGAATTCTAAGACTATCTTCAGACAGACATACAGACAGACAGACAGCGTATTTTCGCGTAAATTATCAGGGGACTGCTATACCCTTTTCACAAAGGAATACGATAAAAACACAGGATGAATGCTGTGAGGAAAAGATTAACGTCTTTCTCCGCAGCATTTTTGCTGCAGAAAAGCTTTCCAATAAAGGGACCGCGAAGCGGTGGATGAGGTAAAGAGGAGATCATCATGAAAAATATCATTTGGATACTGAAAAAAGCAGTGATTATTCTGGCAGCGGTCATGCTGGCAGGACAGACAGGATTTACGGCTTTTGCGGAAGAGGTTTACACTGATGTAACGAATCTGGATGAACTGCGTGCCGCTTTAGAAACAGGTGGAAAGTTTACTCTGGCAAATGATATTGCTGTTGATACACATCTGCTTATATCTGACGGAGTAAGTGTTACACTTGATCTGGCAGGTCATACGGTGGACTATTCTGCATCAAGTGAGGAATGTATTGATCCTGATAGTCCCGATCAAATGGTATATGGAGCAATCGTTGTTATGGAAGGCGGAAATCTGACCATTAAGGACACTGTCGGAAACGGAATGATCACCGGCGTTGGAAATGGAAATACCAAGGAGTCCTTGGCTGTTTATGGAACCTGCACTTTACAAAGCGGAAGTCTCTGCGGTCAGATTTATGTAGGCGATGGATGGTTTGATAACTATATGGGAACCTTCAGGATGACCGGAGGAAGTATTTCCGGAAATTGCTATCTTGCGCACGGAGCAAACATTACGATGGATGACGGAAAGATGGAAAACTGTTTTCTGGAAATGCGCGGAGATTTCACAATGAACGGCGGCACAATTTCCAATCATGATGCCCCTAAAGTAGTGGGTATATACGGTTCTGGGAATTGTACATTTACCATGAACGCCGGAATGATATCCGGTAATGATATTGAAAACTGTGTGGTAGATGCAAGAGACGGATTTACAATGAACGGTGGCAGGGTTTCAGGCTCGGGACAGTATGGAGGAGTAAGGACGGGATATCCGGATGTTCTACATATTTCCGGAAATCCGAAGATCGATGAGTATGTTTATCTTGATGGTGGCGGAATAATATGGATTGATGGCTCTCTGACAGATGGCGCATTCATTCCTTTTAAATCGCCGTCAAGAGATTATCCTGTACAGATTACCTCCGGCCTGTCTGAAAATGGCATTACATACCCTGCAAATGCATTTAAAAACCTAATACCCGGAACAGATATGGCTATAGAAAACGGCGAGATTGTAATAAAAAAGCATGAAACCGAATGGGACAGGCTGCAGGAACAGTTCTCGGCAGGCGGAACAGTTACAGTTACATTAAGCCAAAACTATATAGCAACTGAAGCCGACGATACGCTTACGATACCCAAATGGGCAGATATGGTGCTGGATCTGAACGGACATACCATAGATGGATCTTTACTTAATAAGAATATCTTTACGCTGAAGCCGGGAAGTTATCATCCAGAGTGTGATAAGACAACACTGAAGATTATTGACAGTAGATCAGGTGGCAGGATCCTCTGTGGCGCAAATCCTTTTGCCGACATTTATAATGATTCTGATATTACCATATCCGGCGGTACGATCGAAGGCAGTGGATCATACGTGGTAGATACCTTGGGTACAATGGCTACTTTTCATATGACCGGCGGCACGATCGCCGGCACGCATGCGTCACACGTCGCCGGTAGTTGCGTCGTGGGTCTTGCTCGTGACAACTTCACCATGACGGGCGGAACCATCAGCGGAACAGGCTGTGATAGCGTGATTTTTAATCGCGGTTTCGAAGGTAATTCTTCCATAATGAGTGGCGGTACGATCACGGGAACAGATGTGACCAATATTGTGTATTTGGAGCAATATTCCGACTTTATCGTAAGCGGCGGTACAATAGACGGAAGCAATGCGACGAATGCGGTATGTGTCGATTGGACAGCTGATCCGGACAGTATCTGTTTCGCTGTCTCCGGATCTCCGACGATCAATGGTTTGGTGATGCTTGAACTATCGGGAGGATCGGAGGAGGCGGAACCTGTTACTGTGCCTGTCACCGTCACCGGAGCACTGGGATCAGATATTTCCGTTTCTGCAAACAGGACTTCGGTAATCGCAAAAGCCGGCACGGGATATACACTTACGGATAGTGATAAATCGCACTTCAAATACAGTGCTGATGCTGCAGCCTACCCTGTACTTTCAAATGACGGGGTGCGGTTCAATAAATCGCTGGCACATGAGAGTGTCAGTGTCGATGCGATTCCCGGACAGACCTATTCAGGTAATGCCTTTACGCCGACTGTGCAGGTAAAGGATAAGGATGAGCTTCTGGAGTTGGATAAGGATTATACCGTGACTTATTCGGACAATGTAAATGCAGGAACGGCATCCGTGAAGCTTAGTGGCAAAGGCGGTTATTATGCAGGAGAGAAAACCGCGGGGTTTACGATAGCACCTAAGCCTGTCACCATCACAGGTCTGTCCGCAGAAAACAAGGCCTATGACGGCACCACTGCGGCCACTGTTAAGGGTAAGGCCGTGATCAGCGGCAGGATAGGTAATGATAATGTTAAAGCTTCGGCGGGTTCTGCTGCATTTGAAGACGCAAATGTGGGAAATGATAAAACGGTATCCTTCTCAGGCTTCAGACTGTCCGGCACGGCTTCTGGAAACTATTTGCTGTCTTCACAGCCTGCGAATGTAACGGCAAACATTACAAAGGCAACGCCTGAGATCACGCAGGTTCCCATGGCAGGAGAGATCACCTATGGTCAGCAGTTAAGAGACAGCTTATTAAACGGCGGTACGGTAAAACTCAACGGAAATGTTGTGTCCGGTAGCTTCGCATGGTCTGACGAGACTATAAAGCCTGCAGTTCCGGACAGTAACAAAACCGGATATTCGGTAGTATTCACTCCGACCGATAGTCAAAATCTTAATGAAAATACCTGCAATGTGACGCTTATTGTGAATAAGGCGGATATTCCTGCCGATAAGGTCGCCCCTCCGACTCCGAAGACACAGACACTGACCTATAACGGAACGGCACAGGAGCTGGTGGATAAGGGAACTGTTTCCGGGAATATCGGAACGATGTGGTATGCCGTTACTGACAGCGCTGTGACGGCAGCACCGGAGTTTGACGGGAAATCTGTTTCCGCAGATAAGAAATGGAGTACATCCATCCCTGCTGCAAAGGACGCCGGAACCTACAAAGTCTGGTACAAGGTTGAGGGAGATGAAAATCATAATCCTATGGCAGCAAGCCAGACTCCGATCACGGTAACCATTGGGAAAGTAGATGCAGCGACTTCCGCGATATCTGCCGAAAAGAAATATCTGTACTTAAGGGATAATGATGACAGCTTCACCCTGACAGGGCTTCCGGCGGACTCAGGGACGGTAACATGGAAGACACCGACAGCGAACGGCCTGACATTTGGTCCTGCTCCCACAGTCTCAGATAAGGGTGTATTATCCTATACCGTGAAAGCAGGAGAGAAAAATACGAATGGCACTATCACAGTTGTTGCCGAAACGCAGAATTACAACGATGTGACCTTTACCGTCAATCTTAAGCTGGTGGATAAGACCCCCGTGAAGCTTAAAGACGGGTCTTCGGTATCTTTGAAAAACAGCACCCTGACATACGGACAGAAGCTTTCCGCACTGCAATTCAATACGGCGGAGTTTGTGTCGGATGATACAGATCAGGATATCGTAGAAGGTACTCTTACCTGGAAGGAACCGGATACCATACAAAATGCGGGAACCATCACAGCGGCATGGATTTTTAACCCTGCGAGTGAGGTTTATATTCCCTGTGAAGGAACTGTGACTGTAAATATTGATAAAGCGGCCATTAATCCAGGTGTTTCAATTACCGGATGGACATACGGAGATCCGGCAAACAGCCCGTCAGTTACCGGGAACACGGGGAATGGAACGGTTTCTTATACATATTCCATAAAGGGAGCAGAGAGCTTCAGCCCGGAGGTTCCCATGAATGCAGGGAATTTCACTGTAAAAGCCGAGATCGAAGAGAGCACGAATTATTTAAGTGGAACGGCCACGGCGGATTTCACCATTGCCCAGGCTGATTCATCCGTGAAGAAAGAGGCGGCAGCTGTCAGCGGACTTGAATATGACGGGAAAGCCCATAAGCTTATTGCTGCCGGTGAGGGTAACGGTGGAATCATGTATTATGCTCTGGGAAGTGATGATTCCAATGCTCCAATGGGCAGCTTTTCAGAAGCCCTTCCGGAAGGCACGGATGCCGGAACTTATTATGTATGGAGTAAGATCAAGGGTGATGATAATCATAAGGATACTGCCGCAGCCTTTGCCTGCGGCGTGAGCATAGCTAAGAACAGCCATCATCCTTCAGTCTCTCTGGATGCTGTAACAGGGGCGGGTGACACAAGGGAGATCGATCTTTCTGAATATTTAGAGGAAGAGGGGACGCCGGGAAGTCCTGTTATAACAGACGGTGATGAAATATTTGAAAGCTCTCCCGCAGTAAATGGAAATATTCTGAAATTTACGACCGTAAATGATAAAGGGATAATAGGTAAGACCGCAGCTATATCTGTTCCGGTCAATAACTCTAAAAATTATGAGACCTACAATATTGATATTACAGTAAAGGTAGATGATAAGTTTAAGCAGGAGCTCAGCTTTGCCGAATCCGAAGTGACATTAAAGGTTGATGAAACCTTCACCAATGAATTAAGCGGAGCAAAGACAGCCGTAAGCTATAATAGCAGTGATGAAAAGATCGCCACAGTAGACGGAACAGGAAAGGTTATGGCAGTAGGTGCCGGAACCGCTGTAATAACTGCCATTGCCGCTGAGACCGATGAGTATTTCCCTGCTTCGGAAAGCTATACGGTGACTGTAATAGAGGAAAAAGAAGAGAAGGAAGAGGATAATGAGGAAACAGCCCTTCCTGAAAAGAAACCGGACAAGGTGCCTTTCACAGAAACGGGTGAGAACTACGCTTCAAAAGAGGATAACTTCGCGCCTGTTACAGGCGGCTCCGGCGGTGATATTAAAAATCTGCTACTTGATTTTTCAAAGGTGTCAGAATCAAGTGTGGATCCCTCCGGTCTGAAGATGACAGTAATAAACGGCTCAAAGCTTGTCACTAAGGGGAAGCTTAAGGACGCCAATTCCGCAAAGGCCTCAGGCGGCGTTAAGGTGAAGGTGGACAAAAAAACACTTATCCCGAGGATCACCTGTAAGAAGAGCGGCAGCGTTACCTTAACGATGGAAGACGATACGACTTATACCATTAACTTCACCGTAGAAAAACCCAAAGCCCAGAAGGCGGCAAAGAATATGTCAAAGGGCGGAGCACCTGAAACAAAGACTGTGACTGACCTCTTCGGAACCCACATAGAAGCCGGAGAGCTTAGCATCGTGAAGCAGAAGCAGTCCCAGGCCACAGTATCGGATAATTCGCTGATTGTGGATCCGAAGGAGAAGGACAGCATCAAGGTTCAGTACAAGTACCTTAACAAGAAATACAAAACAACCATTAAGGTTAAATAAATATACATAAGAAAAAGATCGCTGAATAGTCGGCGGTCTTTTTCTTATGGAAAAGGGTTCTTGAATAGTATGGGGATGTGTAGGATAATGATGACGGATATGATTATTCCAAATAGGAACTGAAACAATACATACTCGATATTGAATACGGAGGCAAATGATGAATGAGAGAATGACTTGGGATCAATTGGTTTCATTATATCCGGATCGTTGGGTGGTGTTAAAAGATACCGAAAAAGAAGGACCAGATATTATTTCAGGTATATTGATTGCTGTTAAAACAGATGAAGAAATCATAGAGTTTGAGAATTCACATTTAAGAGAGGGATACGAATTTTGGAGAACTACGGAGGGGGATTTTTATGGAATCGTCGATTTAGACATTAATATTGCCGTTAATTAACAGATATTCAAGACAGTTTTTCGATTGTAAGATAAATGGAATAAATGTGCGTTTTCTCTATGATTCCGGAGCCAAAATGCCTGTTTGGACAAGTGGTGAGGGCAAATTCATTGAAGCATTTCCTGAAGCCCTAAAGTTGGAGGGGGAGTGTAAGATATCAGGTTTTGGAAAAGGACGGGAAAGTGCCCGGGTATATGTTATTCCGCTCTTTAGTATTGAAGACGGAAACGGTAGGTTTGAAATTGAGAGACTTGTCATTGCTTTATTACAGAAGCCTTATATTGGATGTGATTTTCTCATAAGTGAAACTATGTTCTCCAAAATTGATTCTTTGTCTTTCCGTCGGGAAAAAAGAGAATTACATCTTATATGTGAAAATAGGAAATATCAATGCACGGCAAGAAAAAACGGAAATGAGATTTTGGATATTTCAGTATGGGTTCAAGAATAAACATCAATGGAGTTAAGATGCCCTCTGGGTACAAAATGGGTACAGGAGATTCAGAACCATATTGACGATATGGATAAATCGAAACAAAATGATATGATTTAAGGTGAAAAACAAGGGAAATATCGGTTTGAACAGAGGAGAGAATTGAGCTGGAGTGAGGGGTTCTGTCCCGGGTTTTTCTGGGTTTTTTGATTCCCGGGTTTATTTGTTTTGTCGAGAGTTTGTCGTTTCTGCATTTTCGCAGATTTTGAGTCTCCGCATTTTCCTGGGATCTGAGATTCCACTCTTTGGGGGCGCTTATCATTTCTTTTTAAGTGTCTGATTCCAGACACGGTATTCCATTTTTATATCTGAAAAACGAATTTTGTGACTAAATGGCTCATTTTACCTCGTCTTAGTCACAGAATTGCGGAATTGACGGACGGTGGGAAATGGGAAAACGTGACCTAGAAGAGGGAAATGCCTCGTCTAAGTCACAAAATGACGGCATTGACGGACGGCGTGAGATGGGAAAGTGTGCCTAGAATGAGGGAAATACCCCGTCTTAGTCACAGAATGGCAGAATTGAGAGATGGTGGGATGAGGGAAAGTGTGACATAGAAGAGGAGAAACGTAAGCGTCAAATAATGGGGGATTGAAAATTCAGAAGGACTATTGTTAGAATGGGATGACAAGAATGTCGAAAAATTCAAAAAATGATAGCATTTTTTGTTAGTCTTGAAATGATGATATTTTATGCGCACGCTAAAGATCCGGATTATTAACCGGCTAACTCTTTATCACTTGGTATTCTGTGTTCCGTTTTATTAGTTCGGGCTTTCTTTTCAGCCCTTAGCTTCTTTATGTCGGGCTTCTTGTTTCCCTCAGGGGGACGTATGCTGTTCAGAGCCTTCTGTGTTTCTTCTCTTCGTATGCCCTGTACCTGTCACACCACGGCACCATGTTTTCAACATATTCCGATGGCTTCTGGTATAAATGCTTAGGAAGCTCCTCCATAAGGTATTTCAGGTAATAGTAGGGATCCGCATCATTTAATAATGCTGTATAGACAAGGGTTATCATTACTGCGCTTGCGTCGGCTCCCCTTTTTGTGAAGCTGAAGAGGGAGTTGACCCTCAGACGTGCCACGTTCCTTATCTGCCGTTCACAGGCAGTGTTATCGATCGGTATGTTGCCGTCATCCAGGAACTGCCTCAGCTCCTGCTCATGGTTTAAGGTATATTCTATGGCGTCCCTGAAGACATCGCTTACACTGGGGTCTTCCGTATTAATGCCCTTTATGTAATCAATAAAACTGTCGAACGGGGGGCTGACTTTCTCTTTCCTTTCCGCGAGCCTTTCCACGGCAGAAAGATGCCTGAGCCTGTTTTCCTCCCTGTATATCCCGGCAATCATCAGGAGACATCTGTATTCGGGGATTTCCTTAAGGTCATCCGGGGATTTGCCTTTGGGAAGCCTCATGACGCGTATGGCGTTTACAAACCGCCGCCTTGAATGTGTAAGGCAGCCGCAGATGGTGATTATGTCAGGGAACTGCTTCTGTGCCGTGTAATAAGCGGAGTATGCATCGTCCGTAAGGAATACGGGATGGCTGACTCCGTTGAAGTACTCCGTGAGGTGGTCAGAGGCCCTCGTTGTTTCAAAGCTGGCGAAAAGTACCCTGAAGCCTTCAAGCAGTTCCCCGGAGAGGTGGATCCAGAAATAACCCTTCGTTCCGGAGCCATTGCCGTCAAGTATTGACAGCCAGGGTGTTTCGTCGCAGTGCTGGTACCGGAAGTTTTTTGAAAGCTCCTTTAGATAATAATACACGGGCATGAACAATTCCCCGCATATATGTATCTCCCAGTGCGACAGTGTCTGCCTGGATATCGGAAACCCGAAGCTCCCCGGGTCATTCTCCTGGCGGTAGTATGGCAGGAACATCCTGTATTTATCATAAAAGTGGGAGCTTTGGGCTGTTTTAGTCAATGTAAGAATCCACTCATTATCCAATGATCATTTTGCCCGTGGCTATGTGAGAAATCATATGGCTGCGGGCATTTGCATTTGAAAAGTGCATTTCACAACAAAAAATATGCGTTTCACGTAAAGCGGTTTAGATATTGTCAAATAATACCGATACATAATATAGAAACAAAAAAATGGCTATGGAGAGCGTTTTAATTCAATGGATTGAGCATTGGATCTAAGACGCTCTTTTATTTATAAAACATAATAACATGCCGCTCGGACCTTTCCGGGGAGCGGTGTGACCCGGACTGACAGATGGGTCACGGAAAGGAGAATTTTGAAAGTAAACTTTCAAAATTCCATCGATGACGAGCAGGCACGTCATCGATGTGCACACTTGCCTGCGGCGAGGTACAAGACATGCATATCAACACAACAGTAACAAGGGAATATTATGCACAGGAGAGGTATTATACCTCTGCGTCAAAGGGGGAGTCCTTCCTTACGGATCAGGTTAATGACTTGAACGGAGAAGAGGAGATCGTAAGGGATCACGGAAAAACAAAGGACGTTCAGGAATGTTTTAATGAGATGAACTCCGGCAATCCCCGAATAACGGATACGGATGATATCTCATCAGAACAGATGGAATCTTTGGGAATGGGAATGATCCTTGTTAAAGGTGGAACTGGATATGGTATGAAAGCATCTCAGATCACATACCCGGGTATAGAGGATGCCGTTGTAAGAGTAAGGCTCGCATCCGGAGATACTTATGATGTAAAGATTTCAGAAGTCGATCCCAGTAATGCAACGGCAGTAGAAATGTTTGCATACTGTCAGTACGCCGATGCGAATGGGCTGGGTGTAAACAACCACTTTGGAAGCTGGAGTGCCCTGAAAGCCATCATGGGATCTGATGGAAAAGTATTGGAACTTGATTCTCTGGAAGATGCTGTTACGAAGAAGAAGGATTGGAAAGACACCGTATCTTCTTCGAGGGTTTCCCTTTTGAATCAGAAGACCGGGGATACTGTAAGTGCAGCTGGCATTATCGAAATGTTTGAAAACCTTCAGAAAGCCGCAGTTGACAGGGAAAATGAGAAGCCTGATAAAGACTGGCGGTATATGTCCGACGAAGAATGGGATAAATTCATAGAAGTAATAGATGAAAAGATTGAGGACATGCAGGAATCCGTCAAAGAAGAAGTAGAGAAAAACAAGGAAACATCTGAAAAACAGGATGCCTTTGAAAATGCTGATATCCTGACAGCCAGATATACATCCTTTGTAAGAAGGAATCAGGTTACTGATCCTGATACAGGAGAGGTGATAAAAGCCGGATATGTTGACAGGACGTTCTATACAAGGGAGGGGATAATATCCACCAGGACGGCACATAATTCCAAAGAGGGTACTATCACGGATAAACAGAACTGGAAGGTGGATTTCAAATCTGATGAAGATTATGAAAGGACAATGAAATTCCTGGACAGGATCCCGGAGGAAGATAACTCCCCCTTCACTACAAGAGAAGCTTTCTGGAAGGATTACTTGAACGGAGAGATAGATGAGGATGAATTCATAGAGTATTATGAAACTCTTGATCATGGAATAGCCCGTTTCATAAAGACCGATGAAAATGGAAATAACTACGTAGATAAAGAAATGACTCATTCAAAGTATTTCAAGTATTTTGGACTGATGCAGTTCACCACTATTTCCGAGGAAGAACTGCAGAGGGGGCTGGAACTCAGTGCGCTTAAGGATCGGGGCTTTGACCATTACAGCGAAGTGAAAAAGGAGGAGCCTGATCTTTATACCTCGCTAAGAGAAGCCTTTGGAGGTCAGGGAAAAGACGGATTCCCTTTTTATGGCGTGAAGGGGTAATGTCCAGTTTCAAATATAGGAATGAGAAATTTAATAATACAGGCGGAAGCTATGAAAGAATATGGTCGGAGGATGAATTGAAACAAGGGTATCTGAATCAGTAAGCGCATGTATAGAGGTGCAATTCACAGCAAAAAATATGCGTTTCACGTAAAATCAGTTCCGGCGACTAATGCTAAGGTCGATATAAATAATAGGAATTATCAATGGCTACGGATGGCGTTTTTCTTTGAATCTCAATAGAAAGGACGCCATTTTATTATGCAAATGGTACTGTAAAGTAAAACTATACAGTACGTAGGCCACGGCTCCGCGAAGCGGATTCTAATGCCGTGGCTCTCAATAATTGTGGGGGAATGGATTTATGAAGATTACCATTTGTGACGATGAGCAGCACATAAGAGAGTACATTGCTGACTGTGTACGCTCAGTATCAAGTGACGTGGAAATAGAAATTATGCCGGATGCGGAAAAGATCATTTCCCCGGATTTTGACGCTGATATCCTTTTCCTTGATATACAGATGCCGGGAACCGATGGTATGAAGGCAGCGAGGGTGCTGCGGGAAAACGGGAAGAAGACAGTCATCATTTTTGTGACCGCGCTGGAAGAGCTTGTTTTTGATGCTTTTGAGGTGGGGGCTTTCCGGTATATACTTAAGCCATTCGACCGGGAAAAACTTGTGGAGATCATAGAAAAGTCACTTGTTCAGGCAAAGGAGCTTAAAGATAAGGATAATGATGCCGCCCTTCATGACAGGAAACAGCAGGAAAGCAAAAAGACACTAAACATAAAGGTCGGCGGTCTTAACACAAATGTGGAAATATCTGATATTGCATTTGCGGAGATTTACGATCGGATGATCGTACTCCATATGGTAAAAAAGGACAGACTCGCAATTTCCCAGGGAAATTGCTCGTTGAAATCCGGCTCCGAAAATACCGAAGCACAGATTTCATATTACGGCAGAATGTCCGATCTTGAAAAAATTGTCGGCAATGATTTCATCAGGATCCACCGGGCATATCTTATAAATCTGAAATACATCAAATCATACGATTCAAAGCATGTGGTGATAATGGGCAATGATATCCCGGTTGCCAGGGGAAAGTATCAGCAACTGGTGAAAGCGTTTCTTTCATACAGAACAAGGCAGGAGGGGCTGTGATGGATGAAATTGCAGGATATATTACAGCTTATATGTATGCTGTAACGGAAATATACTTTGCCCTTGCATCATTCCTATACGGTTACTGGCTGAAACCCTTTGTGATAAAAAAGAAAAGCGCTTACCTCGCTGCGTTCCTGTTCTGGGCATTTACGATTGCAGGGCGTTATATTGACATCCTTCCGGGATTCGGAAAACTGTCGATGGCTCTGGCGGTAATCCTTCCGGTAATAGCGGCATGGTATCTGGATGGAAAGCGGAACGGAGAACAGAAGATATTCCTCTGTGCAGTATTCCTGCTCATCAGGTGGCTCCCGTTTGAGATGTTCACAGAGATCGGGAGCTTTGAAAACGAACTTATTTCCAGGACAGAACTGTTTTCAAAAAGTCCGGCTGCCATTTATATTGAGCTGGTAGTATGGGAGCTTGTGCAGTTCGGGGTTTCTCTGATACTTCTGTATTTCGCTATCCGCATCCTGCAAAAATATTATAAACATAAGAAAGACAATCTGACATGGCGTGAGCTTATCATGCTCCTGACTCCAGCGGGATCGCTCCTCCTGGTACGGCCGATCATGAACTCATATTTTCTGTTATGGATGGAATGCATACGAAACGGGAGCAAGACATCCAATATCCCGGGAAATCTGTACCGGATCTTATTCTGCATAATGTCGTATCTTTCAATCCTTATCATTATTATATTTTATCAGCAGATCAGGGAAAAGCAGGACGATGCGTATGCCGGAAAGGCTCTGGAAAGAGAGATCCGGGATATGAGAAGACATATGGTCCGGATCGAGGAATTGTATGAAGATATTCGTTCAATGCGTCATGACATGGGGAACCACCTGTCTGTAATAAAGGGGCTTGCCGAAACAGATAATACCACAGAGCTTAAAGAATACCTTGGGGAGCTGCAGGGGAACTTTGACGGGCTTCAGGAGAGAGTAAGATCCGGGAATCCCATTACCGATGTAATACTCTCTGAATTTGCCGGCAGCTGTGAAAAGAACGGGATATCCTTTAATAGTGATTTCCGGTATCCGCAGGGGTTTGAGGTCAATGCCTTCGATATTTCAGTGATAATGAACAATGCCCTGCAGAACGCATTTGAGGCATCCGCCGGACTGCCGGAACCGGAGATTTCCATTACATCGGTCAGACGGGATAAGGTGTTCATCATAAATATCAAAAACCGGATCAGTGACAGGATCTATATCGGTGAGGATGGATTGCCGGAGACTACGAAAAACGAAAAAGGCCATGGATACGGGCTTAAGAACATCGTAAATGTCGCGAGGAAGTATAAGGGAGATCTGGAGATACGCCAGGAAGAAAGGCAGGGGAAACTGTATTTTATCCAGAATGTGATGATGGTTGAATGACAGGAAAAAAGCCTTTAAGTGCAGTTCACATCATATAAAGTGCAGTTCACGGAAAAACGGTTTGGAGGAGCGTACTTAAGGACGATAAAGGGAATAGATGATAAGTAACAGCTAAGGACAGCGTTTGTTTTCAATGGAGTGAAGGTTGAGAACGGACGCTGTTTTTTGAAAAGAAGGGAGAAGATTATGACCGGGACAAGGAGTATGGATGCGTCCATGAAACCAACACCTGCTTCAGGAGCCGCATCTTATGAGGCGTTATTTATGACTATGTAGAGTTTAGACTTGTAGTATAAGAAGAAAGGAGCGGGGTATGAAAATAGCGGAAAGTACAGTGTCAATGGCTTCATCAAGGAGCTATATCCAGAGTGGGAGCAGAGCAAAAGGCGGTGTAAACAAAAGTTTCTATGAAACCGCTAACAGCATGGTAAGCTCAAGGGAGCAGAATAGCAATGGCTCGGACAGTTTTTTAAGAAGCGGAAATGATGACCTTAAGAGTCAGAATTATTATCCGGTAACATACAGTAACCTATCAAATGTAAGGAAAACCATGCTGCAGAAGGCAAGCGAATTCCAGAACAGCATTTTTCAGATGATCATGGGCAGGATATCGGGAGGAATGTTCGGCGGCAGATTCATGCATTTCGTAACCTATCAGGAGTATGAAAATACGGAATTCCATGCAAAGGGGCAGGCAAAAACAGAAGACGGCAGGACCATTGATTTTAATGTGGATATAATGATGAGCCGGAGTTATATGGAATATATGGATGTATATATCCCCATGATGCAGAATGCCCTTTGTGATCCTTTGGTGATAAATGTGGGATCTGATACGGCAGATGTCAGGGATCAGAAATACATGTTTGATATTGATTCAGATGGGACCGAGGATGAGATATCCATGCTCGGAAAGGGATCTGGATTCCTTGCCCTGGATAAGAATGACGACGGCATTATAAATGACGGCAGCGAGCTTTTCGGGACAAAGAGCGGGGACGGATTTGCTGATCTTAAGGAGTATGATTCTGACGGTAACGGCTGGATAGATGAAAATGATGAAGTGTTCAGTAAACTTAAGGTCTGGTGTAAGGGCGACAATGGTGAGGATATCCTGATGGATCTTAAAGATGCTGATATAGGAGCGATCTATCTGGGATCCTCGGATACGGAATTTACAATTAGAGGATCGGATGGCATAAGGGACGGAGTTGTAAGGTCAACGGGATTCTTCCTGAAGGAAAGCTCCGGAGCCGGAACCGTGCAGCATGTGGACATGGCCATTGGCAGTGATGATTATGCCGTACAGGGACAGGATGTGGTACAGGCCCTCACGGTTGACAGGGGAAACAATACCCAGACCAACAGACAGCGTGAGAATGCTCAGAAAGCAAGAAGAGAGAAGGCTCTTGAAAAGAAACGTGCAGATGAAAAGCGGCTGAAGAAACAGATGGAGCACCGAAGGGAGCAGAAGGAACTCCTGAACAGGAGATTTACGGAAAGACAGCTGCAGGCGGCATTATGATGAGCAGGGTATTAAGAAAAGCATCGTTTGTGCCGATATTATAATAGAGATATCCGGTATTATCTCATTTTGCGCCAAAAAGGATTTTGGAATCATTCTACAGGGAGGTAGGGCGATATGACATCTATGAATGGTGTTTCTGCATATCAGCAGGTAAGCAGCAACTGGAAAGAAACAAATACGGGGATGAGCCGTACAAATGGGACGACTTCTCCCCGTACAAATCAGACGATTTCTGAAAAGGAGAGTGCAGCCGGTAATGTTGACACCAGAAGCTGGGCTCCCGTCAATGCATCAAGTTTCCTGATACCCAGACAGACGGAATACGGTAATACGATAGGTGACGTGCAGCTTTCCGATAAGGCTAAGGCGTATTATGATAAGCTGAAATCCAAGTTCCATAACATGGAATTCATAGCTGTGAGCGTGGATATGAAGGCACAGGTTCAGCAGAATGCAGCTTCTTATGGTAATGTCAATAAGATGGTCGTACTGATAGATGATGAAAAGATTGAGCGTATGGCTACCGATGAATCATTCCGGAAGAAATATGAAGGTATCATCGCGATGTCGCAAAACAAAATGGCTGCTGCGAAAAACAGTCTCACAAGCAGTGGTGCAAGTGTAAAGAATTTTGGTATGTCCGTTGATTCTGATGGAAAGGAAAGCTTTTTTGCAACTGTAGGAAAGTCACAGGATATTCAGAAAAAGCGTATAGAAAAGAAGGCTGCCGAAAAGAAAGAGCAGAAGATCAGAGACAAGAAAAAGGCCGAAAAGAAGGAAAGGGACGAGCGGATCCGGAAGGCTAAAGACAGGTATGGAGAAAAAGCCACTGTCTCAGATGAAGAAACAGAAGTACCAGAAAAAGCAGAAGGATTTGTAACCATCGAAGCGGATTCTATGGATGAACTTCTTTCAAAAGTACAGGATTTTACCTATAACAGTATTTCATCCCGGGTTAAGGCGGATTCGGAACGTGTACTGGGAACAAGAGTAGATTTCAGAGGATAAGGGGTATAACCATGGATATCAAGATCAAATCTTCAACTGAAATGTACAGAAACTTTGACATTGATGCGAACAAAGCAGGCATAGAGCATAAACGGATACTAATGACCGGAATGGGAGATGTACTTAATGCGATTCAGAAAGGAAAAATAAGTATAGATGGCGATACATTTGAAATTTCTGAGGAGGCTCGAACAGCTATGCAGGAGGCATTCGATAAAGCTATGGCAGATCAGGCCAAGGTGAATGAGATGAATGCAGCTCTTCATGACAGTGTTTGGGCGGAGCAAACAGGCGATGCTGAAAAGAAAATGATGGATGATGAAGCCAAGGTTCTTGAAATAGCAAGACGTATTGGGAAAGGCGGTATCGTTCCGGCAAAGGATGAAGCTTTTCTTATTGAGAAAAGCCCCGATTTATATAAAATGGCCAAGCTGCAGGCGTTGATGGCTAAAGAATATGAAAGGCATAAATCTTTACTGGAAGAAAATGATGAGCCAAAAGAATATGACTGGGAAAAGGGACAGGATGATACGCTTCATCGAGTTGAAGTCGATGTTGCAATAGATGGTGAGAATATGTGTGTTGAAGGGATATCAGAGGTTGCAGTCTCAAGAGGAGATATTAGCGACTGATTTTTATACCGCCCTTAACGGCAAGCATCTTTTCGATTGCCGTTAAGGGCGGTGCACAGGGGTTTGGGAGTGTAGCCCCCAATAACTAGCAGTTTTCATTATCTGGGCTATTATAGAAGCGAATAATGATATATACTGCCTGGATCATCAGATACAGTAGAACGAGGTTTATTGGAATAAAGGATAAATCGTCTGCAAACCATATTATTATTGCCAGAGGGATCAGGGCCACAAGGGTGCTTATTCCGTTAGAATTGTATTTTGTATAATACTGAATTCCCGAATAAATGAAAAGTATTACAAATCCGGGTATTACTATCAGTATTATACACACCCCCAGGATTGCAAGGAATCCTGGAATGATCACATCAACCACGGGGTAGGGGATGCGATCATTCAGAGTCCATGCCTGTGTGGCAGCACCGATAGCTCCGTTCCAGATCGAGCTTGTAAATTCTTCTATAATAATACAGTTGCATAGAGATCTGAAATCATTCTTTTTGACTTTATAGCAGTAAACAGGGTTGCCAATAATCCATATAGGATACTATATCTGTTATTTTGGATTCAGATAGCCTGTTTATACGGATTTCTTCTTCTTCGATTAGCTGACGAGCTTCCTGTTCTTTTTTATTGGCAGCCGCTATCTTTACACTGTATTCTTCCTTAACGTTCGATATCGTAACTGCGGCTTCTTCTCTTGCATTCTGCTCGCTCAAAAATAATCCTCTGTTCTCTTTCTCGAGCTGCTCGTTCTTTTTCAGAATCAAGTCTGCGCCGCTCAGCTTCCCTATGACTGCTGTGTCAGGCCGGATTCATTTACCTTAGCCTGAAGGTCGGCATACTCTTTGTCGTTAAGCCGGAAGGTGACTGTATTATTTCGTGTGCGGTTTGCTTTTCTTTTTTCATTGCTCATGATGTGTATGCTCCTTATTGCGATGTGGAAATCTTCAAGGGGGTTCCAAGGGGGCGAAGCCCACTGGCAAGTTTAGGGAGCCGCGAAGCGGATCCCGGTGCTCTGTGGCTTGCCACAGAGCGAAACTTGCCTGACTACCTATGACAGGTTTCAGATGCTTTTCGGTACCGGAGGGTAGTCAGTGCTTTTGCGATTTGCCGGAAAATGAAAGCGGTGCGTTCAGCGCCGGTTTCATTTGCGGTAAACCGCACAGGCTACATTTCAAGCCATGTCATGTGTGACCTGCTGGTTGATACAGTTGTTCATTGTCTGAGGAGCCCGGTACAGCGCAGTGATGAGATAAGCCCGGATGTTTTTGATCTCCGAGGTGGTTTTCTCCAGGGCGTCCATTACATACATCACATGCTCATGCGTCAGCTTTGAAAAGACGGATTTAACCACCTCTATGGGCTTGTCCTGCTGGCCTATCCTTATGGAACTGGAAGACTGGCTGATTACATCGCAGATAAGCTCATAGATTTCAGTGAACCGCTGCTTTTCGTTTTCATACCGGAAAGAACAGAGCATTGAATCATATTCCAGATTTCTTTTTACAAGGCTTCTTATCGTATCCATCTTATCCATCGGAGAAGCCTCTGACGGAGACGGCGGGACTTTTTGCATAGCCTGTTTTCTGATAGATAGGATGTGATAAATCTCCGTTAGTAATCTCTGTAGTATTCTCTGTATTTGTCCCTACATCCAGGGATACAGCCTTGCACTTTGATGTCGGGGGAGTCATATCATCCGGGGAGGGGGACTCCCCACTTTGATGTTGGGAGGGTGTGGACTTTGAAACTGCCCCGTCGGGGTTGCTGTAATCATTGTCCGTGTATTCACGGAGCTTATCCACATCCAGCCCGATATAGAGGACATTGTTCATGGCCCGGCCCCGTATTTCCAGTATCCGGAACTCACGGTAAATTATGCCGAGCTCTTCCAGAAGATCGTTTTCTCAAGACGGATCACGCTGCCGGTCCTTTCATCCCGGATTTCCCGGGGGCGGTACCAATAGACAATATCAGATAGGATCATTATTGCGTTAAGATTGGGTTTCCCGTTTGGGTATCGAATGGTGTGGCACCATTTGACCGGTATAACGTTCCCTGTTATATTCAGGGAACTCATCATATCTACTGCTTTATTTCCTGTTGAATTCATGTTATGCTCCTTTTGATTTTAAGGAGAATTTCATAACAAAACCTGAAAGTACCCTATGAATTAAATGGGTTGGAGTGAACTCCAGACATCACTATCGACATCACTATCCGTTGGGAAAAACACGAAAAAACAAGTGTTATTGAGAAAAATCCCCAGTATTTTCTAAATACTGGGGAATAAAAAAGCTGGGCTAGAAGGATTCGAACCTTCGAAGTGACGGAGTCAGAGTCCGTTGCCTTACCGCTTGGCGATAGCCCAATGTTTTGGTTTCTGACGAAATGCAAATGTCATTATACATAGGAATAAGAAAAAAAGCAAGCATTTTTTCAGATCAGTTCTATGCCCTTTTCTTTACATATATCCGCAAGCTCCTGACAGAGGTAGGAATCCCTGTCGGCATTGCGTCCGATGTAGATCCTTCGGGGGCGGATACTGGACATGATCTTTCCTATATCATTGGAATGCATGTCGATCTTCCAGAGCCGCCACTCATATTCATCGGATTCTATCCGGGGCTTATGCATCATGGACATAACGGTGGCTACCCGGTCTTCACTGTAATTTGAGGTTGAGTCATCACTGTATTTCACAGGAGAGAAGAAAAGGCCGTTCTCTTCGGCAAAATCCAGGATATCCGCGTATTGATACTCCATGCACAGACCCTGGGCAGCATCGGCGTAATCATTCCACATGCTTAAGGAGTTTTTTCTGTCAGTGAAGCAGGATACATAGCTCTTAAAACGCAGCATTCCGTCGGTGTGGTTATCGAATCTGACCGCCCGGCAGAGATACATCTGGTCAAAGCGGATACTGGATATCTCAGCCATGTCCAGGGGCCGGTAACGGTAAAATACACCGCCTTTTTTCTCAACAAGATCCTGCAGCAGAAAAGAAGCGGCTTTTTTATTATTTGTCATAAATGCGCTGAAGATATCATTGCGCAGGTCAAATTCCCACTGCTCCATTTTTATTCCTTGCTACAGGCATATTTGTCATGTAACACATATTTTGATGTGTTACCAGTAACAGGTCGGAGACCTTTTACATGTATCGGTGACGTGCCTGCGCGGCACCGGGTCAGAAACATTTGTGACGCAATGTATTAATGATAGAAGATGAACAGGGAAAAATCAAGAGTGTAAAAAGCTATGTTTTATTTTTTTATGATAGGTGGTATAATAGCTGGACAGTATCGCTTTTTTATGGCGGTCGGTAACAAAAAGGACCTGGAAAACAAGGGAGGGGTATTAGGTGACAATTGCATTCATTCTATTCATTTTTACGCTTCTTATATCCGTTTCCGTATATTTTTCACGGGATGACAGAGTAAGAGAGGGAATAGTGACAGCCGGGAGCATTGTGATGATGGTACTGGATGTCATATTCTGTGTGTGGGCATTCGGGGCAGTGAATGATAATACCGGGTATCTGGTATATCTGGAACCGGAAAGCTCATTTGTGGGAATATTCAACCATGTGATAATAGCGGGAGAGATATTCCTGTTTCTGCTTATCAGCGTTCTGTCCATAATACACGGGAAATTATACTGTATTATCCTGGCATTTATGGGAACGGCACCGGTGCTCTGGCTGGATTTTACAGGACAGGCAGTGGAAAACGGACCGATGCTGAGGTTTGACTCTCTGACCATACTTATGTTCCTTGTGGTGGGACTGGTGGGAGGCCTGATCTGTATATATTCCAACGGGTATATGAAGGATTATCACCATCATCACACGGATGTGGGGAAGAGGCCCTGGTTTTTCCAGTCCATGCTCTTTCTCTTCCTTGCAGCGATGTACGGACTTATTTCTTCCGATAATATTTCCTGGATGTTTTTCTTCTGGGAGATAACCAGTACAGTGTCATTCCTTCTCATAGGTTATACCAGAAAAGAAGAGGCCGTCACCAACAGCTTCAGGGCTCTGTGGATGAACCTGCTGGGAGGCTGCGGGTTTACCGTTGCCATACTTTACAACACCTTTGTAT
Organism: uncultured Lachnospiraceae bacterium; assembly: GCA_946407725.1. GTDB lineage: Bacteria > Bacillota > Clostridia > Lachnospirales > Lachnospiraceae > NK4A144. The sequence goes on along the minus strand of CAMJPM010000002.1, from coordinate 70,582 downwards.
ATAAAAACGGAAGTCTTATAGAGCTTATAGGCATGGGGTCGGATTTTAAGGGGGTAGTGATACCTGTGGCCTGTCTGGCTTTCGCAGCCTTTACAAAGAGCGCCCAGATGCCGTTTTCCAGATGGCTTCTCGGGGCTATGGTGGCTCCCACCCCCTCATCCGCCTTATTACACTCAGCCACAATGGTTAAAGCGGGGGTATATCTCCTGATAAGGATATCGCCGCTAATGACCGGCACACTTCCGGGAATCATGGTGACTACCGTGGGAGGTTTCACATTCTTTGCGGCTTCGCTCCTGGCCATTTCCCAGAGTGACGGAAAGAAGGTTCTGGCCTATTCTACAATATCCAATCTCGGGCTTATAACCGCCTGCGCAGGAGTAGGAAAGCCGGCTGCTACCTGGGCTGCGATCATGCTGCTCTTATTCCATGCGGTATCAAAATCCCTTATGTTCCTCTGTGTGGGAGCGGTTGAAAACGCAACCGGCAGCAGGGATATAGAGGATATGCACGGCCTTATAGTAAAGATGCCAAAAATGGCTTTCGTAATGACAGTTGCCATCTGCGGAATGTTCCTTGCACCCTTTGGAATGCTGGTTGCCAAGTGGGCAGCGCTCAAGGCTTATATAGATTCAAATAATGTGCTTCTGGTAATCTTCCTGGTATTCGGTTCGGCGACTACCATGTTCTACTGGGGTAAATGGCTGGGCAAGCTCTTTGCGGTCCTCCATCAGTCCGAGACATTGAGAGACATTATACATAAGAGCGAGTGGTATGTGATGTACATGCTCACGGGTCTGGTGATCACTCTCTGTGCCACTTTCCCGTTCCTGGGCAGTATTTTTATAGAACCCATGCTCTGGGTGGAATTCGGATACAAGGCCGGGCAGATAATCAGCTCCGACGACGTACGTGTCATGCTGATGATGCTTATTATGATAGCCCTTATGCCCGTGCTTGCCATGTTCCTTATCTATAACAGAAAGGAAAAGATGACGATGTCCTATATGTCCGGAGCCAACGCCGGGGATGACAGGCATTTCACAGACGCTTTCGGCGGCATCCGCCCGTCATATCTTTCAAACTGGTATATGGAGAAAATGTTTGGGGAGAAAAAGATCCTTGTGCTTTCTCTCGCTGTGGCAGCAGCTTTTGTTGTGGTACTGATGATCCTTTCCGTAGGAACTGGAATAGGAGGTGGCTTCAGATGAACAATATGGTATTTATGATACTGATCATAGCAGGATATCTTATACTGGCTCCTGTGGCGGGGTTTTTCCTGGAGGGCTATGACAGGGTTATTTCCTCCAGACTGCAGAGAAGGATGGGACCTCCGTTCCTGCAGCCGGTTTATGACCTTATCAAACTGTTCGAGAAGCAGGCCATAGTCGTTAACAATCTGGAAACGGCGCTGGTTCTCGGATTTACCATTTTCACCATCTTTTCCGGATGTCTTTTCTTTGCCGGAGGGGACATATTGCTGGTATTCTTCGCATTCTCACTGGCGGATATGTTCCTGGTGCTGGCTGCATCCAGTGCAAATTCACCTTATTCATCCCTGGGTTCCCAGAGGGAATTCGTGCAGATGATGGCATATGAGCCCATGACACTCCTTACTGCCATAGGCTTCTATATGTGCTGCGGAAGCTTTAACGTATCGGATATAATCAATCAGGACGTGCCTGCTATAGTGAGGACTCCGGGAGTTTTTCTGGGGTACTGCTTTATCCTTATCATAAAGCTCAGGAAGTCACCCTTTGACTTTTCCACCTCACATCACGCACATCAGGAAATGGTTAAGGGGCTTACCCAGGATATTGCCGGAAATGTGCTGGGAATTCTGGAGCTGGGTGAGATTTACGAGGAAGTATTCCTGATGACTATAGTGGTGCTGTTCTTCATCTGGAAGAATCCATTGAGTTATGTATTGGGAATAGCAGTGGCACTGCTGGTGTTCTTCATTATGATAGTTGTTGATAATGTATTTCCCAGGGTTAAGTGGGAGCACATGCTGGTAAGCTCCTGGGGAGTTACTCTGAGCCTGGCAGGCAGCAACTTCCTGATACTGACTATGCTGAAGATCGCCAGGATCTGATACCGGCTGGGATAAAGGATAGAAAACGGCTATGCCGGATTACATATTACAGGAGGATAAATCATGAAGATTTCAAAGTCACCCTGGCTGCTGCACTATGATGCTTCAAGCTGCAACGGTTGTGACATAGAAGTACTGGCATCCACGACACCGCGTTTTGATGTGGAGAGATTCGGGATCATAAATACGGGAAACCCAAAGCACGCTGATATATTTGTCATTACCGGCGGGGTTAATGAGCAGACCAGACAGGTGGTAAAACAGCTTTATTCACAGATGCCCGATCCCAAGGTTGTGATCGCTGCAGGCATCTGCGCCTGTGACGGCGGTATCTTCAAGGATTGCTACAATGTTTCCGGAGGTGTGGATACGGTCATACCGGTGGACGTGTATGTGCCGGGCTGTGCGGTGAAGCCGGAAGCACTGATCGACGGGGTTGTCAAGGCCCTTGCCATACTGGATGAGAAGAGGGAAGCAATGAAAAACCATGCGGTATGTGAAGTGAACTACGGCGGTAAGACGAAGGAGGAGTAAGGAATGGAACAAGAGTTCAGAAAAGTATCGCATCACGCCATTCTTTCCGAGGTACAGGAGCTGCAGGAGGAGCATTACCGCCTGATACAGATCTGCGCAACCACTGTACAGGAGGGCTACGAGATCCTCTATACCTTCGGAAAGGGCTATGATGAGGTTCAGGTAAAGATACATACGGATGTGGGAGAGCATGTGCAGAGCATAAGCCGCTTTTTTCCTCCTGCCTGGCTTTATGAAAATGAGATCCATGATCTCCATGGCATAGAAATAGACGGTATAACCCTGGATTTCAGGGGCGGACTGTACAGGACAAAGGAAAAGGCACCTTTTGCCCATAAAGAAGTAAAGGAGGGAAAGTAAATGTCATCAAGAAGTGTTATTCCCTTCGGTCCCCAGCATCCTGTGCTGCCGGAACCCATACATCTGGATCTGGTGCTGGAGGATGAAAGGGTGGTAGAGGCTGTTCCCTCCATCGGATTTGTACACAGGGGACTGGAAAGCCTTGTTTCAAAAAAAGATTTTAAGGAAATGGTCTATGTTGCGGAGAGGATCTGCGGCATCTGTTCCTTCGGACACGGCTTCGGCTACTGTGATGCAGTAGAGCATATAATGGACATCCATGTGACCGAGAGAACGGATTACTTAAGAACCATACTTTTTGAGCTTTCAAGAATGCACAGCCACATCCTCTGGATGGGGCTTATGGCGGATGCCTTTGGTTTCGAGAACCTGTTTATGGATACCTGGAGGATCAGGGAGAAGGTTCTCGATATGCTGGAAGCGGCCACCGGGGGAAGGGTTATCTTTTCCATACTGGATGTGGGCGGCTTAAGGCGGGATGTGCCGGATGATATGTTAAAGAGCTTTCTGCCGGTGCTTGACGATATAGAAAAGGAGCTTGCCATCGACATAAAGACCTTCTTAAATGACAGTGCGGTAAAGAGCAGGCTCTGCGGCGTGGGAATCCTCACTCCAGAACAGGTTGAAACCCTGGGGTGCTGCGGACCTTTCTTAAGGGGAAGCGGCGTAAAGAGGGATTCCAGAAAGCTGGGATATGCAGCTTATGATGATATAGACTTTGAAATCATCACAAGTAATGACTGCGATACCTACGGGCGTACCTTTGTCCGGGCTTATGAGATACTTCAAAGTATAAAGATCATACGTCAGGCTATTTCCAAGGTGCCTTCAGGCGAGGTGATGGTTCCCGTGAAGGGCTTCCCTCAGGGAGAACATATGACGAGGCTTGAACAGCCCAGAGGCGAAGCATGCTACTATGTGAAGGCCAACGGTACCAGGTTCCTTGAGAGGATGAGGGTTCGTACACCAACCTTTGCGAATATTCCGGCTCTCACCGAAACACTTCAGGGTTGTGATATGGCTGATGTTCCCATACTTATTGTCGCTATCGATCCCTGCATCAGCTGCACGGAACGGTAAAACCTCCGGAAATTTCCCGGATACGGTTTTCGTGGTAATAAACGGAGAATCAGAAAAAAGAGTAGAGGAAAGGGACTATGAACAATGTAAATTTTGTGGGCCAGGCCTTAAAAAACCTTTTTTCAAAGCCTGCTACCCTTAATTATCCTTTTGAAAAGAGAGAGTTCCCGGAGGGCACCAGGGGCCATGTGGAAAATGATATGGATGTCTGCATACTCTGCGGGCTCTGCCAGATGAAGTGTCCTACCGGTGCCATCACAGTGGATAAAAAAGCACAGACCTGGGCAATAAGGCCCTTCTCCTGCATACAGTGCAGGTGCTGTGTGGATAACTGCCCGAAAAAATCACTGTCCATGGACAAAATGTATCAGGAGCCGGGGCCTGAAAAGACGGAGAGGGTTTTAGATCTTTCCGATAAGCAGAAAGAGGTTCTGGCCGCACAGGCTAAGGCCGCAGCTGAGAAGGCTGCCGCAGCAAAAGCAGCCATGGAAGCAAAGAAAAAAGCAGAAGCAGCTGCAGCCGCCGGCGGAGCCGGAAATCCGTCATAGAGGTCAGTGGTCATGTGTATAGCAATTCCGGGAAAGGTCATATCCTGCCACGGCAGAAAAGCGTCTGTGGATTTCAGCGGCAGTATGGTGGAAGCGGATGCCGGTCTTGTGGATGTTAAAGAGGGTGACAGAGTGCTGGTACACGCCGGCTGTATCATCCAGAAGCTCATTGATAAGGACGCGGATTTTATGGAGGAATTTGTGTCTTTTGTGAAGGAGATGGAGGGTTAAGACGGATTTAAGGAGGTTAAAAGCCTCTGACAGCAGATTTATGGATAAGGAAATACTGGATTTTCTCAAAGAATACAATGGTCCGGAGATCCGGCTCATGGAGATATGCGGCTCACATACTGCCGCTATCGCAGCGGGCGGTATTCGGGCTATTTTGTCGGAAAAAATACGTATGGTGTCCGGACCGGGATGTCCCGTGTGTGTGACTGTCACTGCCTATATTGACAGACTTATCACGCTTTCGGAGGATGAAAAGAATGTCATCTGTTCCTTCGGTGATCTGATACGGGTGCCGGGAAGCAGAGGGACACTGGGAAACGCTAAGGCTGCGGGAGCCCGTGTGCATATGCTCTATTCTCCCTTTGATATGCTTGAACTTGCGGAGAATGACAGAGAGCATAACTACATATTTGCCGCAGTGGGATTTGAGACCACGGCGCCGGTCTATGCGGAGCTTATTGCGGAAGCAGAGGAAAGGGGAATAGGAAATATAAGGCTCTTAACCTCTCTTAAAACCATGCCTGAGGCTGTAAGGAAAATTGGAGGTAAGATGGACGGCCTGCTGCTTCCGGGGCATGTATGCACCATAAGCGGCTACGGCATATATGAACCTCTCGCGGAAGAACTGGGGATCCCCTTTGTGGCGGCAGGGTTTGAGAGCGAAAACATCCTGCAGGCAATATATGCGCTCATTAAGCTTGATCACAGGGGTGTGGTCAGAAATTTTTACCCGTCGGCCGTGACAAGGGACGGAAACAGGCAGGCAAAGGAAGCCGTAGATAAGTATTTTGAAACCGGGGACTCATTCTGGAGAGGACTTGGATGCATAGAGGGTTCCGGAACATATTTAAAAAAGGAATATGAGGGTTTTGATGCGGGAAGCCGGGGATTGAACGAAGACAGTGAAAACACCGGCTGCCGATGTGCTTATGTGATAACCGGAGAGGAACAGAGCAGGGATTGTCCGCTTTTTATGAAAAGCTGTACCCCTTCATCCCCAAAGGGAGCCTGTATGGTTTCCAGAGAAGGAGCCTGCTTTAATGAATTCATTTCCGGAGCGTGAGGAAGAGTAGTCAATATTCAGCTCCGGGCGCGTTGCAATTCTGCTGGGACCGCTGGATTGTAACGGTATGTTTGACAAAATGAACAGTAAAAACCCTTTCATTTGGGAAAAAGTTTATTATTTTTTTACTTGTTTTTACGGAAGTTTCTTTTTATAATATTTCACGTTTTATAAGATTTAAGTTTTGAGGGCGTTTAGACCGCCGGAAATGGAGTAGAAATTGAAAAAGAGTTTAAGGAAAGCAGTAGCAGCGGTTTTGGCAGCGATTATGGTCATGGCGGTTTCTGTGCCTGCTATGGCTGATGAAAAGCCTAAGGTTTATGTTAATTTTATCTGTGACGGAATTACATCCGGAAAGTATGTTCCGGTAGGATCCAATGTAACGGCTCCTTCAGTTCCGCTTCACGATGGTTTCACTTTCTGCGGATTTGACAAATCCCTTTATAATGTAACAGCTAACACCACTTATGTTGCAGTATATGTAAATAACCAGCTGGGTGAAGAGGCAATTAAGCAGAAGAAGGCCTCTCTTCCTACACCGGCGGTTTCTCCCACAACAGTGGCTGATCCCAATGCGGCACCTGCAGTAACGGCTGCAATTCCTTCTGTCCTGGCAGCACTTCCCACAGCAGGACAGAACGCATCATCGCTTCTTGCCATTCTGCAGGCACAGCAGGCAGCGGTGAACACAGCTTCCGCAAATGCAGCAGCTAATGTGGCAGCTACAGCGGTACAGGCAGCTAAGAATGCAGCTCAGACTCCTGCAGGTCAGGCAGCAATTCAGGCCGCACAGGCAGCGGCTCAGAACGCCGCCCAGACTGTTCAGGCAGCGGCTCAGGCTCCCGCAGATCAGAACGCACAGACAGCAGCTTTAGCATTACAGGCGGTAGCGCAGGCCGCACAGGCAGCAGCCCAGACCCCTGCAGGTCAGGCAGCAGTACAGGCTGTACAGGCAGCAGCCCAGACCCCCGCAGCACAGGAAGCAGCCCAGGCCGCGCAGGCAGCAGCACAGACCCCTGCTGTTCAGGCAGCTGCACAGGCAGCAGCTCCGGCTGTAACAGCAGCAGCCACAGGACTTCCCGGTTGGGCAGTAAGCCTTCACGGTGTGGACGCAGCCGGCTGCGCTGAGGTTTATAAGTACTGGAAGACCGTAAAGAACGCAGATGATGCCACTATTCAGGGTAACTGGGACGCTCTGTTATATCATTATTCCGGACACGGTACCCAGGGCTGGTAAGCAGGAAAAAAATTATGTATAATATAAGCACTTGTCGGAAAACCGGCAGGTGCTTTTTCTGTGTTTGGCACGAATATTTGCGTAAATGTCCGTTACTGGGGAATTCCGGGCAGATGCAGATATCCCGTGATCCGGGAGCAGGGGAGTATACGGCGCTTAATGCTTTTGGAGGAGAAGAGCGGCAATGGGAAAGAAAACCGTTTTTATGATCGGAGTAAAAGAGAGTTTCATTATCAGGGTATTGGTAAAGAAGCTCTGCGACGCCGGAATGGATGCAGGCTTTGTTAAAGCCGGGGTGAATACGATAAACGCTGCCCTGGTGGGACATGAAGACGCCCAGCTTATTTATTACCTGGAAACAGATGAGAGAATACCCCGGGATATACTGAATTATCTGAAGGATAAGATGACCGATGAGGGAAGGCAGTTCATACTTGTGGGAGACCAGAAAGATAACAGTAAGGTTCTGGACAGTATTTCGGGTGATCTTATTTATAAGGCCTTTAACAGACCGGTGAACAATGAAGAATTCGTAAATTCCGTTTCGGAATTTTTCGGAAAGCTGGAAGCGGGGGAATTCAGAAAGTCGGTACTGATAGTCGATGATGATCCCTCCTATATGGGTCTTGTGAGGGAATGGCTGAAAACGGAGTACAAGGTGGCAATGGCAGTATCCGGGCTTCAGGCATTAAAGTGGCTGGGAAAGAATAGCGCGGATCTCATTCTTTTAGACCATGAAATGCCCGTGACCAGCGGCCCCCAGGTACTTGAAATGCTCCGCAGCGACCCGGATACGGCCAATATTCCGGTGATCTTCCTTACTGGAAAGGGCGATAAAGAGAGTGTAATGCAGGTGGTGGCCCTGAAACCGGAGGGTTATTTCCTGAAGACCATTGAAAGAGAAGAGCTTTTGAACAATCTGCGCAACTTTTTCAAAACCGGAAAGTGCATGTGACAGGAATCCCATGTAATGAAAGGGGAAGCGAACATTAAATGGCGTGGCTCTCAGAATAAAGAGAGAAGGGAATAAGGGATGCGAATAGTCAATCTTGAAAACCAGGACAGAAAAGTGATCACTGAGGCAGGGCACTTTAAAGTTCTGGAGTACTTAAAGGATGTCAGTGTTTCTCCGGATACCGCTTCAACAGAGTATTTTATGTGTGAGATGGGAGTCCGCAGAAGGCAGCTTATCGTGGAGCTTGACGGCAGCAACAGGGTCGTGACCCAGGCCGGATCCATGCAATGGTTTGCAGGGAGTGTAAATGCTGCAACAGGGATAAAGGGAATAGGCGGCCTTATGAGCAACATGGTCAAAGGCGCAGTCACCAATGAATCCGCCGTAAAGCCCGAGTACGAGGGAAAAGGTTTCCTGGCACTGGAACCTACTTATAAGTTCATAATCCTGGTGGACATAGGAGAATGGGGAAGCGGCATGACCATAGAGGACGGCATGTTCCTTGCCTGTGACAGCACCGTGCAGAATAAGGTGGTGAGCCGCAGCAATGTTTCTTCGGCGCTGCTGGGAAAAGAGGGACTCTTTAATCTGTCCCTGTACGGAAACGGCATAGCTGCCCTGGAGAGCAATGTCCCCAGGGATGAGCTTATTGAGATAGAACTGAATGACGAGGAACTGAAAATAGACGGAAATATGGCCATGTGCTGGACAACCGGTCTCTCATTTACCGTGGAACGCACCACAAAGACCCTTATAGGATCGGCACTGTCCGGTGAAGGACTGGTCAATGTTTACCGGGGAACGGGAAGGGTTCTTATGAGCCCTGTGGCCATGACGGGAAGCCTTTATGATGCCACAAATTCCCTGTCTGCAAAGCCTGAAAAAGGCAGGAGGCTGTAATGCTGGGAATAATTTCAAATCTTATAACACCTTTGATAATAGCCTTTACGGCGCTTATGTTTTTTATGATCCTTAAAAATTATACCGCCCTGAAGGATCACTTTCATACAATATCCCATGCATTAAACGGGATGGAGGTGAAAAGGGAGGTGGATTCCCTGGGAAATGTTACGGAGTACGGCAGGAAAACTGCCGCTGACATTGACACGATCCATTCCTATGAAAATAAATATAATGAGACCAGGTCCGCGTGCGAGACCATTTCACAGCTTATTCCCGTTTTTCCCCTGATGGGGATACTGGGTACCGTAGCCGGTATTATGTCCCAGACTACGGCAAAGGACAGCATGGCTATAGTAGGTTCATTAAATATAGCCCTGTACTCCACTTTCTGGGGGCTTATAGCATCTATTGGCTTAAAGCTCCTTATAACCCTGTTAAACGGAAGGATAATAAACGCCGTTGACAACATGTTGGAGTCCTACGATACAACCATCAGGACCAGGGGGATATTAAACCGGATCAGGGAAGAACAGTGATATGAGGAGACAGGGAAAAAAGAAAAATGACATATTGATAGATCTCACCTCACTGCTTGACGTGATCTTTATACTTCTTATGGTGGTGCTGGCCCGGCAGCAGGTTTCAGGCATGGATCTGGAGCGGCAGTCGGCGAGGCTGGAAGAGGAAGAGCAGTCCCTTAAGGAAGAAAAGGAAAAGGTACAGGACGAGTTCCGGCTGTACTCCGACCAGAATGATATTACTGATAAAACCGTGATAATATCAGTCACAGCCACCTTTGATCCCGAAAATCCAAAGGAAAGAAGCTTAAAGATCCTAAAAAACGGGAATTCCGCTCCCGATGTATTCATTCTGAAGGGCGGGGATACAAAAGAGGCCTACCGGGAGTTTGAGGAGAAGCTTAGATCTTATGTGTCGGAGGGAGAAGGTCTTCCGGTGGTCTTATCCCTGGCAGATGACGGAAGCGAGATCCTCTACCGCGACGCTAAGAGGATACAGGAGATATTTAATTCCTTAAGCTCTGTTTCTGATGATATCTACTTAAGGGCACTGCCTGCCTCAGGGGAGTTTTAGGAAAGATGACGTTATTCTTTTTTGTTGCCGGGGCGGTTTTTCTTGCTGCAGGAATTATCGCATTTAAGAAATTTCCCGGAATAAGGATGAAATATGTGTGGATATCCCTGTTAATAGGGGTGTTATCAGTTCTTGCGGGCATACTCCTTATGTTTGTGCTGCCCTCAAAGGGTCTGCTATCTGAAGGAGATCCGGCTGTGACAGATAATGATGATGTGTCAGGAAAAAAAGAGGAAGCAGCGGAAATACCTGCTTCGCCGGGAACAGTGGTGGTAGAGGGGAACAGGATAGTGATAAACGGGGAGACAATGCCGGATATTGTTTCTTTTGATAACTATATCGCTTCTTCGGACTGGCAGGGGGGATATGAGCTCATAGATAAATATGCTTCATATGATGCCTATATAGAAGTGCGCAGGATACTGGAAGACAGAGGAAAGACCGTGCTGTCGGAAAGGGATATGGAATGAGGAACTCTGTGATAAAACCCCTTATTATGGCTGTTTCCATATGTTTCCTGTTTCTGACCGGGTTTGAATTCTTTAAGGAGGTGGAACTCTCCTATAAAAAACCTCTTATTGACCTCTACGGGAACAGTTCGTCCGAAAACCCCTCTCTTTATACTGAGGCAGTTAATACCGAAAAGGAGAGCACCCCTTCAGAGGAAAACACAAAGAAGGAGAATACCGCGGGACGCAGTGCAATACGGGAAGTACATATTATCGGGATACGGTATAAGACCATAACCTGGGACGGCAGGGAATGTGATATAAAGGAGCTGGAGGACAACCTTAAAAAGTTTGCCAGGGCGGGGACAGAGATACGGCTTCTGGAGAATTACGCCGAATACCACACCTTTTCCTCTGCTTACAGCCTTATTATGGAATATAAGGAAAAAAACAGATTTGATCTTACGGAACATGCCATGGAGGAGAAGAAGTGAAGAAATACACTCTTATGGTCCCCGGCATACTCCTTATGGTTTTTCTTTTATGCTCGGGATTTGAATTGTTTAATGAACCGGTGGAGCTGGATCCCGGCTCCAGGAGGGTATATCAGGTAAAGACTGTTGATGAGACAGTTTACTTCCTTTCATCTGGGGGAAAGGACTCCTGTTTTGCCATAACCGGCGGGATATCGGACATCGGGAAGAAATACGACAGCTTCCGGCTCTTATCGGAGGACGGAAAGACAGGTATAGACTGTATGGTTAAAAGAACGGATCCCGATAAGGGGAGGGAAACGGTCAATAAGATCGCAGAGCTCTCTCCGGGAGACCGCATCAGTGCATACGGTATCGTAAAAAAGAAACTGGTGGGAAACGGTTATAACGCAGAAATATATTTTATCGGCGGTGCGGCGCAGAAAACCGGGGACGGGGTTTATTCTGCGGACGGAAGGACTTTCCGTGATCATAGCAATACCCGTGAAACAAGGATAGTAAACCCGGGAAAGAATATGTCGGATATTGTGACTTTCCGTGTACCCGACAGCTGGAAAGCGGTTGAAAGGGAGATAGACAATAAGGGAGACCATATTTATGGGGTTCAGTATAACTTAAACCGCCTGAAAGGGGAAAAGGATCCGGAGTGTCTCTATGTTTTTTATCTTGACTACAATAAAAATCTGTCTGACAGGTCACAGTATGACAATACTTCGGGAATAGAGGCATCCATAGTCAGGAATATCCTGAATAAAAAGGATGCGGGGAAGTGTCCGGAGAGCATTTTAAGGGCTCCCTACGGAACGGAATACCACTATTATGACGATAAATACGAGAGCGGGGATAATATCTACCATCTGGAATTTGTATTCAGAGAGAACGGAACAAAGGGGATTCTGGTATTTATGTATATCTACAGGATGCCGGAATATGCCGACGACATTATGTATGTAATGCGCACGGCAGACATATTTACATCCAAGGGGTGAAAATGTAATGATGGGAAGGACAAAAGTCGCATAGCACTTTTGTCCTGCCAATAACGTAAAAGCAGAAAGGAGAATAAAAAAATGATACTGCTGATTTTACTTGCACTGATTGTTGTAATACTGGTGCTCAACATCAAGATTGTTCCCCAGGCCCACGCCTATATAGTAGAGCGGCTGGGAAGATACCATGCGACCCTGGGAGCAGGTCCCCATATTCTTATACCCTTTATAGACAGGGTTGCAAGAAAGGTGACGCTTAAGGAACAGGTGGCGGACTTTGCGCCTCAGCCTGTTATCACAAAGGATAACGTAACCATGATGATAGACTCGGTTGTCTACTTTATGATCCGGGATCCCAAGGCCTATACCTACGGTGTGGAGAACGCCATCATGGCCATGGAGAACCTTACGGCCACCACGCTCCGTAATATCATCGGAGACATGACGTTAGATGACACCCTTACATCCAGGGAGACCATCAACTCCAGGATGCTCACTGCCATAGACGAGGCCACCGATCCCTGGGGAATAAAGGTAAACAGGGTAGAGTTAAAGAATATCACTCCTCCCAAGGCCATTCAGGAGGCCATGGAGAAGCAGATGAAGGCCGAAAGGGAAAAGAGGGCGGTTATTCTTTCCGCTGAAGGTGAGAAGCAGTCCATGATCCTCACTGCCCAGGGTAATAAGGAATCCGCAGTGCTTGAGGCGGAGGCAAAGAAGATGGCCACCATTCTTGCTGCCGAGGCTGAAAGGGAGAAGGAGATAAAGGAAGCGGAAGGTAAGGCTGAGGCAATAAGGAGCATTCAAAAGGCCAATTCCGACGGTATCCGCATGATAAAGGAAGCCGGTGCGGATGAATATGTAATAAAGATCAAGTCCCTGGAGGCATTCCAGGCTGCTGCAGACGGCCAGGCTACAAAGATAATCATTCCCAGCGAGATACAGAATTTCGCGGGACTGGCAGCGGGAATTAAGGAGACTCTTAAATAATGGAAGCACTGTTTATGGTTGTTTTCTGGGTCTTTATTGCGTTGTTCCTTGTGTGGAAGAGCAGGGATCACCTGAAAAACAGGCCCGGAATGCATCCCACAAGGATAAATAAAAGCCCTTCTATGAAAAAAAAGGCGGCCACCGTCCATAATAAGGCTGCATCCCCATTGAATAAAAAGACAGTAGCCAGTGACGGACATGTGATCCCACGCTCGGATGACATCACCTGTGAGGGACAGTACGGCCATAATCACGGTGATTCTATTCCGAGATACATAGTCCACGAGGAGCCTACAGAGGGTTACTGCATCTTAAACGGCAAGAAGGTGGCCCTGAAAGACTGCTGGAAGTTATGAAAAAGATAGAAACCGTAAATATCATAGGTATGGGTGCCCTGGGCATGACCTTCGGAAAGATCATTGCCGATCACGCAGGTTATGACAGGGTTACCTTTATCATGGATAAAGAGAGATTAAAACAGCATAAGGACGTGGAATACAAGGTGAATTCCGAAAGGGTCAATTTCAGGATCTCCCTGCCGGAAAACGCCTTTACCGCGGAGCTCATCATTGTGGCTGTCAAATATAACGATCTTCCCGAAGCCCTGGATACAATGAGTACCTCTGTGGGAAAGCATACCACCATAATCTCTCTTATGAACGGTATAGACAGTGAAGAGATCATTTCCGAAAGATATGGGGAAGACCGGGTGATTCACGCGGTGGTAGAGGGGATAGATGCCATGTTTTTCGATAATGAGGTCACTTATTCCAGACCCGGTAAGGTAGTGCTGGGGATCACAAGGCGGGATATGGGGGAGAGGCTCAGGTATGTCACGGATTTCCTTGAGGCTGTCCATGTACGCTGCGCTGTTGAAAAGGATATTCTCCGGAGGATGTGGTGCAAGTTCATGCTCAACGTGGGCGTGAACCAGACCTGTATGGTTTTCGGAATGGGCTACGGCGGTGTACTCACAGACGGCAGTGAGGCCAAAATGGTGATGATAGGGGCAATGAGGGAGGTTATGCTGGTGGCCAGGGCGGAAAGAGTGGTCTTAAGCGAGGATGACCTGATATTCTGCCTGGAGCTCTTGGAAAGCCTGGATCCGAATTCCTTTCCTTCCATGAGCCAGGACAGGCTTAACCGGAAAAAATCCGAGGTGGAGATGTTTGCGGGAGTTGTAATAGACCTTGGGGAAAAATGGGGTATTCCGGTCCCTGCAAATGAATTTCTGTACAGAAAAGTCAAAAAGATAGAAAGCTCCTATGTCTGAGCGGTTTCCAAAAGCATTATCCTATGTTAAAATGTATTTTTATGATAATTCAATAAATTCAGTTTCTTTATTACAGTCTTCCTAAGGAGGGGTTATGGATCAACTGCCAATTCGAGTAAAACTGATAATAGTCTGTATTCTGGGAGCTCTCAGCACCCTGACCCTTGTGATCATGGATGTGATCAATGCTACGGATACGGTCTCGGTGGTCACAGGCATTGTGCTTATTGTATTTCAGGTGCTGGTGGCTGTTTTTATTACGGCAAACATCAGCAAGGCCATGAGGATAAGCATTGATTATATCGAAAGGATGTCCACCGGTAATTTTACCCAGGATCTTCCGGAGGAACTGAAGGAAAGACAGGACGATTTCGGAAATCTCGGTGACAGCTTAAAAGAGATGAAGCTGAGTGTGGGAGCCCTTATCGGTGCCATAAAGAAGCAGGCTGATGACATCGAGGAGGCTGTGGAGAGCATAAATGAAAGTGTTATCGAGCTGAATAACAGCATCGAAGATGTATCCGCATCGGCGGATGCGCTGGCATCCGGAATGGATGAGACAGCGGCTTCGGCTGCAGAAATAAAGGGGACTTCGGAGCTTATCAAGGACTCCACCGAGGACATGACAAAGAGGGCTGAAGAGGGTGCGCTGGAGGTTAAGGCCATATATGACCGTTCCACAAAGACTGCTGAAGAGACAAGGGAACGTCAGAGAAATGTCAGCAGATTGAGCAGTGAGATAAGCGGCAGGCTTTCCCAGGCTCTTGAGGAAGCAAAGGTCGTAAATGAGATAGGTGTGCTGACAGAATCCATTATGGCGATCACAAATGAGACTAACCTGCTGGCATTGAATGCCGCCATAGAGGCAGCCAGTGCGGGAGAGGCCGGAAGAGGCTTTGCCGTAGTTGCTGAGGAGATAAGGAACCTTGCGGAGCAGAGCAAGGAAGCGGTGGTAAAGATCCAGAAAGTAACCCAGGCAGTTACCGGTTCTGTGGGAAATCTTTCTGAGGATTCGGAAAAACTCCTGTCCTTTGTGGAAACAGATGTTGCCGATATGCTGAAGGATTTCAGCGGGACCACGGAGCAATACGGAAAAGATGTACAGTATATGGATTCCCTGGTGTCCGGATTTGCGGATACCGCATCAGAGCTGAATACCAGAATAATGGGTATCATGTCCAGCATAGACGAGATAAGCGATGCTTCCCAGGCCGGGGCGGAGAGCACCAATATGATAGCCAGAAGCACGGAAAATATCAGGACGAAATCCCAGAGTGTGGTTGAGGAAGCGGACAGAACAAGAGAGACGGTGGAGATCCTGGATTACGAGGTTTCAAAGATCGCAGTGCTTTCATAATACCGCAATGGCACGTCACCGATGCATGTAACAGGTCTCTGACCTGTTACCGGCAACACATCAAAGATGTGTTACATAGCATACTTATCTGCGGCAAGGTACATAAGATGAATAAACTTGAAATATCTGAGATAAAAAAACAGTTCAGCCTGGAGCGATATGTTATAGACAATATCTGCATCTGTTATGTGGGGAATGAAAAGGAAAAGAAGCTCATTACAAAGGAAGCTTTTCCCTCGCTTCCGGAAGAAGAGATGCATAAGTATTTTAAGTTCTTTAAGAAAGCTCTTTCCGGGACAGCGGGAAAGAACCTTCTGAACATGGAGTTTCCCCTTTCGGAGGAGATGAACGGGGGCAGGCAGGAAGAGCTTCTGAAAGTCAGGGACAGCCATCTCAATGATGATGAAATACTGTCTGATTACTATGACAGGATCATTGCAGATTTTGACTTTTCGGAAAAATACTGCATAATAGTGATCCACGGTGTTTACGATATTCCGGGAAAAGGAACCGATGGCATGGAAATGGAAGATGCCTCGGAGAATGTCTATGATTTCATGCTCACGTTACTTTGCCCGGTGAAGCTTTCAGACGGAAAGCTGGGCTATGTGAGCGGGGACAACAGGATAGGGGAGCTTTCCCAGGAGTGGGTGCTCTGCGATCCCGACAAGGCTTTTCTTTTTCCGGCATTTAATGACAGGACTGCAGATATTCACAGTCTTCTCTTCTATACGAGAAAGGCTGACGATTTAAAAGCGGACTTTATTGATCTCTTCTTTGGTATAGAGGCACCCCTGACAGCCGGAGACCAGAAAGACACTTTCAATATGCTGATCGCCGGGGTTTGCGGAGAAGAAGGGGATGTGGAGGTCATGAAAAACATCCGGGAGAGCATAAGCGGGATCATGGAAGATAATAAGGATAATCCTGAGCCCCCGGTGCTGGGAAAAAACGAAGTAAAGAAGATCTTTTCGGAGTGCGGTATCACAAAGGAAAAGATGGATTCCTTTGATGAGCGCTTTACCGATATTGCCGGGGACGGTACGGAAATACATGTTTCAAATCTGTCCGGAATAAAGAAATTCAGTATTTCCACTCCGGATATTGATATTTCCGTGAAACCGGAATACCTCGACCGGGTGGAAGCCAGGTTTGTGGACGGAAAAGAATGTCTTGTCATTACAGTGGATGATCATGTGACGGTAAACGGGGTAAATGTCAGAACCCTGGTTCCGGAAACGGAAAAAAAATAAACCATGTCATCCCGGGGAAATCCGGGGGATCCTAAAACGACTTTTATAAATGGGATATGACAGAAAAAATAATAAAGGAGCGACATCAATAAATCATGAGTATTGGAAAAATAGTAGGCGGAGTTTTGGTTTGCGTATGTGTTGTGCTCATTTTCATCTTTACATTAAAGAACCTCTTAAACGGTATGGATGAAAAGAAAGACAGTGTTTCGGAAGACATTGCTACAGAGGCTGTGGCTTCGGAGCCTGAGCCTGAGCCCGAGCCCGAGCCGGAGGTGGTATCCGAAAACGTAGTTCCGGAAGTCGTGGAAGAACCCTCAACAGAGGTGGCTACGGAAACCGTATCTGCGGATGAGCCCTTGAGGAAGCTAAATCTGGAGGGCCTTGACCTGGATCAGGATTATTATGATACGATGCAGGACGGTCTCTCTCCCGAGCATGACGTGGATTATGTGGTGGAATCCACAAAGGATATACAGAAGGTATGGGATAACGGAAAAGAGAATTATCTGGCATTTAAGAACTTTATGGTGATAAAGAACTATAAAAATGAACAGGATCTCATGTGTGATAATTTTGTGGATATTATGTTTAAGGACGGTTCATCCCTGGAGGGCTTAAGATGCAATAAGGTGGAGAAGCTCACTGAAAAGAGCCGTTTCAGATATGGATATATAGTGGATGACGCCACCCAGGGGAACGGACAGAATGTAATGTACATCTATCTTGTACAGGAATGAGGAATTTTAATACTTGAGCAGGGATCAGGATAAACATAATAAGATCGTGCGTAACAGGATCATTGCAGTAATTACTGCGGTGATCCTGTTGGCGGTTCTTATTTTCTGCATCTTTCTCGGACTTTTCAATGCATTTGCAGCATTGAAAAAGAGCGGCGTGATGACAGGGACTGAAACAGCCCCTTCCGTCAGTTCCACAGAGGAGGAAGAGACTGATCTTGAGATATCCTTCAGCAGGCCTCAGACCAATGACAATAAAAAAACCGCAGAAGAGCATCCCGCCGAGGACCATCTGGAAGAACAGTATGAAGAGGTGGTAAGCGGGGAGCAGAGATCCGCAAGCGCCCTTGAAATTGAAGAGATCATAGACAGCATGAGCCTTGAAGACAGGGTCTCACAGCTTTTTTTTGTAAGGCCGGAACAGCTTACCCTGGTGGATACGGTAACAAAGGGCGGAGATGCAACCAGGGCCGCCCTTGAAAAATATCATGTGGGCGGTATTATTTATTTTTCAAAGAATTTTATCAACCCGGATCAGACAGCGGCACTTTTGGAAAACACTGATGATTTTGCCAGGGAAAACGGGGGGATCCCCCTGTTTCTCGGGGTGGATGAAGAGGGCGGCAGCGTGGCCAGGCTTGCTTCAAATCCGGAATTCGCCATAGATAACACTCCTTCCATGGCGGATATAGGAGCCTCCGGGGATCCGGAAAAAGCTTACGAGGCCGGAAAGCATATCGGGGGATATCTGGGAAAGGCCGGATTAAATCTGGATTTTGCGCCGGTAGCTGATGTAGCACAGGGTACTTCCTCTGCGGTGGGCAGCAGATCCTTCGGGAGTGATGCGGGAAACGTTTCAAAAATGGCCGGAGAATATGCCCGGGGACTTAATGAAAGCGGAATTATAGCGTGTTACAAGCATTTTCCCGGATTTGGGAGGGCCGCAGCAAATACGGATCATACAGAGGTAAGCATTGATGCTTCTGCGGAGGATCTGCGGCAGAGTGATCTCATTCCCTTTAATGATGCCATAGGATCCGGGTGTGAGATGATGGTCATGGCGGGAAATATGGCATTCCCGGAGATCACCGGGGATGATACGCCCTCCTGTATGTCTGTGATGATGATCACTGATTACTTAAGGGGGGAGCTTAAATATAACGGAGTTGTGATAACTGATGCGCTGGATGCGGCTGCCGTCAGGAACAGATATGACAGCGGAGAGGCTGCGGTTAAGGCACTGAAGGCCGGGGTCGATATGCTTCTTAGCCCTTCGGATTTTGAAGGGGCATATAATGCTGTCATGGAGGCTGTTCAGTCCGGAGAAATATCGGAGGAAAGGATAAATGCATCCGTAAGCCGCATACTCACCTTAAAAAGCAGGATAATGGGACTATGAGGATAGGAAAGGGATATGATGTACATGCCCTCGTTGAGGGACGGCCGCTGATCCTGGGAGGGGTTAATATCCCCTTTGAAAATGGATTGCTGGGACACTCCGATGCGGATGTGCTGCTCCACGCCATCATGGATGCGCTGCTTGGAGCTGCGGCTAAAGGAGATATCGGTCTCCATTTCCCCGATACGGATGAAAGGTTTAAGGGAGCGGATTCCCTGAAGCTTTTAAGAGAGACGGGAGAAATAATTAATGAAGAGGGCTTTTTAATCGAAAACATAGATGCGACGATCATTGCCGAAAGGCCTAAAATGCGCCCCCACATTGATAAGATGAGGGAAAACATAGCAAAGACCCTGGATCTCGATATGGATCAGGTAAATGTTAAGGCTACCACGGAAGAGGGCATGGGTTTTACGGGCGAAGGAAAGGGAATAGCCGCCGAGGCTGTTTGTTTGCTGGTCCGGGCAAGAGAACTGGATATGGGAAACGGATGTTATGAGTGTTGTAAAAAAAGATGTTAATTTTATAAAAAAATATATAGAGGATGAGATTAAGGTGATCCGGGAAAGGGATCCTGCCATTCACAGCAAATGGGAGGTCTTTCTCTATTCAAGCTTCTGGGCTGTGCTCTCCTACAGGCTCGCCCATGTTTTTTATGAAAAGAAGCATTTTTTCCTGGCCAGGCTTATCTCCCAGATCGCACGGAACCGTACAGGTATTGAGATCCACCCCGGAGCGAAGATAGGAAAGGGCTTCTTTATCGACCACGGTTCAGGAGTAGTGGTGGGAGAGACTACCATAATAGGCAACAATGTAACCCTCTATCAGGGCGTGACTCTTGGAGGAACAGGAAAGGAAAAGGGAAAGCGGCATCCCACATTAAAGGACAATGTAATGGTGTCAGTTGGTGCAAAGGTCTTAGGATCCTTTACCATCGGCGAGAATACCAAGATCGGAGCCGGATCAGTGGTATTAAATGAGATACCCGCCAACTGTACGGTGGTAGGTGTTCCTGGAAAGATAGTGAAGTACCACAACAGGGAAATACCCAGAGAGACCATGGATCAGGTGCATCTGCCGGATCCCATTCAGGATGACATCAATAATTTAAAGCATGCGGACAGCGAGATAACAAACGAGCTCCTGACGCTTAAGGACAATATACGGGAACTGAAGAGCGAACTTAGAAAGATCAAGGGAGAGGAAAAGTGAGGATCTATAATACCCTGACAAGAAAAAAAGAAGATTTTAAGCCCATAGAAGAGAATAAGATACGCATGTATGTCTGCGGCCCCACGGTATATAACCTAATTCATATCGGGAACGCAAGGCCCATGATAGTCTTTGACACCTTCCGGCGCTACATGACCCACAGGGGATACGAGGTAAACTACGTATCGAATTTTACCGATGTGGACGACAAGATCATAAAGAGCGCCAATGAAGAGCAGGTGTCCTGTGATGAGATCTCTGAAAAATATATAGCGGAATGTAAGAAGGACATGGAGGGCTTAAATGTTCTGCCCGCCACGGTGCATCCCAGAGCCACAAGGGAAATAGAGGGGATGATAGAGCTTATTTCCGACCTTATAGAAAAGGGCTATGCCTATGTGGCTGAGGATAAAACTGTATATTTCCGTACCAGACGGTTTAAAGACTACGGAAAGCTCTCCCATAAAAACATAGACGATCTGGAAGCCGGCCACGGAAGGGAATTAAAGGTGGCAGGGGAAGGCGGAAAAGAGGACTACCTGGATTTTGTGCTCTGGAAGCCAAAGAAGGAAGGGGAACCCTATTGGAGCTCCCCCTGGTGCGACGGGCGTCCCGGCTGGCATACCGAGTGCTGTGTAATGGCAAAGAAATATCTGGGTGAGACCATAGATATCCACGCCGGGGGAGAGGACCTTATATTCCCCCACCACGAGAACGAGATCGCCCAGTCCGAGGCATCAAACGGGGTTGAATTTTCCCACTACTGGATGCATAACGGATTTTTGAATATAGACGGCGAGAAGATGAGCAAATCCTTAAATAACTTCTTTACCGTCAGGGATATCCAGGAGAAATATGATCTGCAGGTGCTTCGTTTCTTCATGCTTTCAGCACATTACAGGAGCCCCCTTAATTTTTCCGCGGAGCTCATGGAGGCTGCTAAGGCAGGGCTTGACAGGATAAAGACAGCGGCTTCAAACCTGGATTTCCTTATTAAGAATGCCCCTGAAGGCGAGGGCGATCCGGAGCTTTTAGATAGGATCCCGGAGTTTACAAAGCGTTTTGACACGGCCATGGATGATGATTTAAATACTGCGGACGCGGTTTCCGTGATATTTGAGCTGGTAAAATTCATCAATACCACGGTTGATGATAAGAGCCCGAAGGGACTGCTCACAGCGTTAAAAACAGAGCTTAAAAGCCTCTCGGATGTTATGGGGCTTATCATATTCAGCGATAAAGAGGAGCTTCTCGATGGCGATATAGAGACCCTTATAAATGAGAGGCAGGAAGCCAGAAAAGCAAAGAATTTCAAAAGAGCAGATGAAATACGGGACGAGCTTTTGGGAAAAGGCATCATTCTGGAGGACACCAGACAGGGAGTTAAATGGAAGAGAGCAGACTGAATACCTACTCTCCTTTAAGCCTTGCGTTTTTAGGTGATGCGGTTTTCGCCCTTTTTATGAGGGAGCATGTGGTGAGACAGGGAAACATGAGTGCTCATAAGCTCCATATGAAGACCGTGGGACTGCTTTCAGCCCCGGCCCAGGAAAAGGCCATCCTTACGCTTCTTGAGGAAGGGGCGCTGTCTCCCGAAGAGGAGGCGGTTTACCGGAGGGGAGAGAACACAAAGACCGAAACCCATGCCAAGAATGCTTCAAAGATCGCCTATCACAGGGCCACCGGTTTTGAATGCCTGATAGGCTGGCTGTATCTAAAGGGTGAGGAGAAAAGGATAGAGGAGCTTTTAACAAGATCCATAGTTATTCTGACAGAGAAAAAAGGGTAATAATTTGGCAAGGAACGAAGAATCCATAATAGAAGGCAGAAATGAAGTGATAGAGGCTATCCGCTCCGGTAAGAGCGTGGACAGGCTCTTTATCCTTGACGGCTCCAATGACGGCCCTCTGATGACTGTGAGGAGAGAGGCTAAAAAGGCCGGGATAAAAACAGACTATGTGGACAGGCAGAGATTAAACCAGCTGTCCGTTACAGGAAAACACCAGGGAGTGATAGCCTACATAGCATCCTGTAATTATGCGGAGCTCAATGATGTTTTGAAGGCAGCGGAGGATAAAAACGAGGATCCCTTCCTTATCCTCCTTGATAATATCATGGATCCCCACAATCTCGGTGCCATTATCCGTAGTGCTAACATGGCGGGAGCCCATGGTGTGATAATTCCTAAAGACCGGGCAGTGGGACTCACGGCAACGGTGGCAAAAGCCTCTGCCGGAGCCGTGAACTATACTCCGGTGGTAAGGGTCACAAACCTTAAAAATACGATTGAAAAGCTAAAGAAAAAGGGGCTCTGGTTTGTCTGTGCCGATATGGACGGCAAAAATATGTACGAGCAGGATCTTAAGGGTCCCATTGCTCTTGTAATCGGTTCCGAGGGCAGCGGTGTGGGAAGGCTCATAAAGGAGAAGTGCGATTTTAACGTGTCAATTCCCACCTGCGGCAATATAGATTCCCTCAACGCCTCTGTGGCGGCGGGAATCCTTTGCTTTGAGATATTAAGGCAGAGGAGGGGATATTAGTGCAGGATAACCGGAACGGTTATGAGAATATGCAGGATGATGAGCTTATCACTGCCTTCAGGGACGGGGATATGAGGGCGGCGGAGTATCTCCTTGATAAATATAAATATATCGTAAAGATTAAGACGGCTTCCATGTTCATCCTGGGGGGAGAAAAGGATGACCTTCTCCAGGAGGGGATGGTAGGCCTTTTCAGGGCCATAAGGGAGTACGATCCCGGACGGGATGCTTCCCTGCCCACCTTTTGCAATCTTGTTGTGACAAGACATCTGTACAATGCTGTAAGGGATATGGGACGGCTGAAGCACCAGCCCTTAAACAGCTTTATTTCCATATTCAGCGAGGATGCTCCTTCTGAGGGAGATAATATACAGGGCTTTGAGGATTACGGAAGCGATCCCGAAAAGATCGCCATAGACCGTGAAAACGCAGAGCAGCTGGAAAAGATCATTGATGAGGAGCTTTCTCCCCTTGAAAGGGAGGTGCTGGATTTAAGGCTCACAGGCATGAAGAACGGGGAGATCGCCAAGGTTCTGGGGAGGGATGAAAAATCCACAGATAACGCACTGACCCGCATCCGCATGAAGATAGGCAAAAGGTTACCATTCAGCGGCTTACCGGCCCGATGAATATTACGGAAAAAGAAACATTTCCCACCCTTGACTTTTCTTTCATACTTTGGTAGGATAGACAGGCGTGAGACGCTGGAATGGCTCAGGAGGTAGAGCGCATCATTGGTAGTGATGAGGTCCGCAGTTCGACTCTGCGTTCCAGCACTTTTACAATTCCCTCAGATTTTATCTGGGGGTTTTTCTTAATATCGAAGGTTCACCGGTATGGATAATGCCGGAGGAAGAGAGGGCATATTTTGGCTGAAAACAGGGCTTTGCCAGATGGGAAAAAAATAAAGACCGTGGTATTTGATATCGGAAATGTCCTTATAACCTTCAACGGCCTGGAGTTTGTCAGAAAAAAATACGGCGACGAAAAGGGTTTAAGGATCGCAAATGCCTTTTTCGGAGAGGGGCGCTGGAACGAGCTGGACAGGGGCGTAATGACCGAAGAGGAGGTGCTGAAGTCCTTTATTGAAGCGGACCCGGGTATCCCGGAAGAGGACATTATGTGGTGCTATAATAACCTCTTCAGGACAGTACACCGCTGCGGATATGCCATACCCTGGCTCAGGGATGTAAGAAGACTGGGATACAGGATAATGTTTCTTTCCAATTATTCCAAGGTCATAATGCATGCCAGACCGGAGGTACTGGATTTTCTTCCGCTGATGGACGGGGGGATCTTTTCCTGTGACGTAAAATTACTGAAACCGGACAAGGCCATATATGCTCTGTTTCTTGACAGATTTGGACTTAAACCCGGGGAGTGCCTGTTTATTGACGACAGGCCTGACAACTGTCAGGGTGCTGCTTCAATGGGGATGAACTACTATAATTTTGAATCCTACGAAAAGGACAGGCCGGAGATCATGAAGATCCTTTGCGGTGTTTAAGAATAACATTTGCTGAAAAATGCATAACCACCTGGGTTTTTGCGGAACAGAAGAAAGGAGCATGGAGAGAGATGAAGGTCGGATTTATCGGATGCGGAAATATGGGAGGAGCCATGATAAAGGGGATCCTTGATTCCGGTATTTGTGGCAGGGAAGATATCTGTGCTTCCGATGCCTCGGAAAAACTGCTTAAAGAAAAGGCGGAAGCACTGGGCATACGTACATTTACAGATAACAGCAGCACCGCAAGGGAAGCGGATGTACTGTTTCTCTCCGTTAAACCCCAGTATTATGAAGTGGTTATTAATGACATTAAAGACAGTGTGAACGGGGAGCGGCTTATAGTGACCATAGCTCCCGGCAAAACCCTTTCCTGGGTAAAAGAGAAATTTGGAAAGGAAGTAAAGATAATCCGCATGATGCCAAATACCCCCGCCATGGTGGGTGAGGGAATGATAGGCATGTGCCGGAACGAAAATGTGTCGGATGACGAGGTGGAAATGGTGAGGGAGCTCTGTAAGGGCTTTGCTAAAACCGAAGTGATCCCGGAGAACCTGATGGATGTGGTAACTGCCGTAAGCGGCAGCTCCCCGGCCTATGTATTCATGTTTATCGAGGCTATGGCAGATGCTGCCGTGGCCGGAGGCATGCCCCGGGACAAGGCCTATATTTTTGCGTCCCAGGCGGTGCTTGGCAGCGCAAAGATGGTGCTTGAAACAGGGAAGCATCCCGGAGAACTGAAGGATATGGTCTGCTCTCCCGGAGGAACCACCATACAGGCCGTAAGGGTCCTGGAGGAAAGGGGCATGAGGAGCGCGGTTTTTGAGTGCATGGAAAAGTGCCTCGAGGTTTCACGGAAAATGTGATAAACGTATTATGATACCGGGAGAAAAGCCAAAAAAGGAAAAAGGAGCCGGGTATGCCTGTTATAAGCATTAATGAAGAGAAAAGATATACCGCTGAAGATTACTATAATACCTCTGAAGATGATAGGGTGGAGCTGATAGACGGGGTGTTTTATGATATGGCAGCACCGAGCCGTATTCATCAGGGCATTTCCGGGGAATTATTCAGATTGATCAAGAATTATATAATAGAAAAGGGCGGAGGCTGCAGGGTCTATGATGCGCCTTTTGCCGTGGAGCTGTTTGAAGACAGTGATACCACTGTTGTGGAACCGGATATCAGTGTGATATGTGATAAAGATAAGCTTACAGACAGAGGCTGCAAAGGTTCGCCTGACTGGATAATAGAGATAGCTTCTCCCGGAAATCTGAACCATGACTATGTCAGAAAGCTTAAATTATATAATAAGAGCGGTGTAAAGCTCTATTGGATCGTAAACCCTGAGGAACAGAGTGTTATAGTATATGATTTTTTGAAGGGCCTGCTTCCAGAGGAATTTACATTTGAGGACAAGGTGAGGTCAGGGATATACGAAGGTCTGGAAATAGATTTCAGGGAAATCTGGGAGAGGGAAGGAAAAACCGCCGGATGAGTAAGCCGCAGATAAAAGAAAAAGTTAAGCTCCCCCATGACCACGGAAAGGATACGGCGGATCTTTTGTCCTGCATCCCCGGACCGGAGGTCATAGATAATGTATCCTCTGCCATGAAGCAGCTGGGAGATCCCAGCAGGCTGAAGATCTTCTGGCTCCTCTGCCATACGGAGGAGTGCGTTCTCGATATAGCGGAAGCGGTTGGCATGTCCAGCCCCGCTGTTTCCCATCATCTCCGGCTCCTAAAGGCCGCCGGTCTCATCGTGTCCCACCGGGAGGGCAAGGAAATGCTCTACAGAGCTGCGGACACAGGTCTTGCCCAATCCCTGCACCATACAATAGAAAAAGTGGCAGAGATCGCCTGCCCAAGGTAAAAAATCAAAATTTTCAAAATGTTCAAAAGTTTTTTAAAAAGTTTAAATCTTTTCCCGGACAGGGGGGTACTTTTAATACGTACACAGTTGTTATGTCCCGGAAATGGAGGCACAGTCATTTATCCGGGGGAGCAAAATATCAAATAAAAAAGGAGATTATAACATGAAGAAGAGAACAAGTAAGGTTTTATCTCTTCTCCTCGCAGCTTCAATGGTATTCAGCATGAATACTATGGCATTTGGAGAAGAACAGGCAGCAGATAGTAAGGCTGAAGCGGATCTTGTAACGTACAGTCAGGAAGATTGGGATGATTATGATAATTTCATCAGGGACAAGGATGGCAAGAAAACCACTAAAGTAACCCGTACTCCTGATGAAAAGAAAGGTATGGTTGTTACACTTTCCGGAGTTACTGATCCTGTATCATGGAATAAAACCACGAGTGGAAAGACTCTTATGGCTACTGTTCTTAAGGCAGATCTTGACACCTATCTCGTAAATAAATCGGCTATTACAGTAAGTCAGGATAATTATGAGGGTGTTGATGGATTGGTTGATGCAGGAAATGCTTTCTACGATGTTGTTCCTCTTGATGCCGGTTACTATCTCTTTGTTTCATATTCTGGAACAGATGGGCAGTATTTTGTTGAGGGTGTAGAAGAAAAGATACCTGTATTTACATATACAGGTCAGAAGTTTGATTACAACAAATCCGGACTTCATAAGGCAACAAAGAGCAGAGCGGAGGCTCTGGATGTTTCCGTAGCTCTTGTTAAGTATGAAAATGGTACTGTTACAACAGTTCCGGGAGCTTCTGTAGCAGCTGTTAAAGTAGATAAAAAACATGCTAAGGATGCATCTGTATCCGGACAGGCCATTACTGTAGTTGGAAAGAAGACAGTAAACGGTAAAGAGTACGCAAAACTTGAGTATGAAGAGTATAAGAAAACAGGTGAGCTTCCTACATTTACTATTTCAGTAAAAGCAAAAGATGATGCCAAGGCACAGGCCAAGACAATTAAGACAGCACTCAAGTCCAAAACCTACCAGTTTGCAATAAATCAGAAGGTTGTTAGTGTGTGGAACCCTGGAAATATGGGATCAAGAACAATATATAAAGACGGAAAACCCGTAGTAGAAGACTATGCTTACTATGCTGGTAATGTTGATCAAGATACTGTAAATTACAGTGACATAGTTGTTTCAAAGTTTAACAGCAAAAATAATAGCGCTTCTATTGTCAGCAAAATATATGATTGGAATGACAATGAAATAGGAGAAGCAAAGATGAAAGCCGGAACCGACTACGAACTCGGAACAGGAACCGTTGGTGGAACTACTGTATCTGTGATTACAGAGTTCAAAGGAAATTATATTTACAGTTATGATAATAATGATTATAAATATGCTTTCAGGGTATCTCCCAAAGATGAGAAGAAAATACGTAAAGGTGTTTACAAGGCTGACGGCGAAGGCTATGTATACAGCGTAGACTGATCAGGTAAAACCGAACAATAATAGTTCAAGTAAGTAAAAAAGCCTCCCGGGTATTCTCCCGGGAGGTTTTCACATACAATAAGCCGCCAAGCGGCCGCCGTGCTTGCACGAGCGGACATTTGGCAGCCAACGGTCAATCGGGCTTCAGGTTAAAGCCCCGTATTTTTCCCTGTATTTCTCCACTAAAGCCTCAGCCTTGTCAGCTCTCAAGCGCTCAGCTTCAGTATTTGCCTGCTCTTTCTTCACTCCAAGCTCCATACCCTGCTTAATGCCACGCTCCATGCCCTGCTCCATGCCCTGCTTAATGCCCTGCTCGATGCCTTGCGCAATACCCCGCTCAATTCCTTGTGCTATTCCTTCTTCTCTGGCATCTATGAGCAATGATATTTCTTTCATATACGCAGACCTCCATTCCTCACGTTTTCTTGCATCCGAAACAGCCTTAGCCAGCTGTTTTGTCAGGACACTGTCAGCCTTTCCTGTCTCTATGTAGTCATAAAACCGGCGCAGATCATCGGGAATATCATTTCCGCCATACCTGCAGTTGAAAAATATCTTTGTCGTCCCGTCATTGAGAGAGATGGCTTCATCCTCAGCGCATTTCTCCTGAAATGTATACCGGCTCAAGCCTTTACCGAAAGGGTCAAAAGTGCAGATAAACAATATCACGCTTTCCGGAAGCCTTTTATATGAATAATTTTTATTCATAAAATCCGTATCAATGGAAGACTGGTAAAATCTGCTCCTTTTCGGAAGTTCAAGTGCTTCAACAGATCTGTGATTCAGGTTTTGCATTTCCGTGTCATAAACGGTATCGTCATCGCATGAGTAAATATCCAGCCGGATGGGCTTCCCTTTTTCGGAATACCGGAATTCCTTCTGGGACTCGGGAATTGTCAGTTCTCCCACAGGATGCTGGAGAAGGCACTCCAACACCTCCCTGCACAGCTCTATGTCCTCCATCACCTTGCCGAACATGAAATCATCCCTGAATTCAAGTTCTTCATAAGGCTTAACATTTCTGAAATTGTCATAGTTCATTTTCTCTACCTCCTTATGATGTAAAAGTTTCTGGCAGGAGGTGAAAATGAATTATTGTGTTTCTCAGCTCCTGCTTAAGTAAATTGGGATATAAGCAGGAATCTTAGAATAAATAGAATGATTAGAAGGTATAAAACCTGTGATTTTTTGAAAGAAACTGCTTATGCAGAGATTGTAGCACGGACAGGTTGATTTGTCATCCGTTTTCTGTGTTATTATGGGGTTGCTTTTATTATTTCTCCGGCGTATAATTTCAGCCATATCAGGGGCAGTCCGCCCAAGGCATGACAGAACATATCGTCCGTTCAGGAACAGTGCTCATGCTATTTATTTCACAATTTTTATATGCAGGAGCACAGAAGAAGTCTCTTTATCCTCCTGCGACAGATCATTTTGTAAAGGAGGCTGCTTAATGTCTAAAAATCATTTCAAAGCAAAAGAATTCCCACCTATACTTCGTAAGGCTTTTGGAAAACCAAAGAAACGGGATCTTGTTATAAAGGATATCAGTAAAAGCCCGGAAACCCTTATGCAGTTTAACAGTTTTTCCCCTGCTGATCAGGAACGGATCATAGGATTTCTTGCAGGAGAAACTACGCTGCAGATATTATATGACAAATTTTTCCAGAAGGTAATGGATCCGGTTGAGAATCCGGAACGGGTCGAATCCTTCATTTCAGCTCTCTACGGGCAGAAAGTCAGGATCGTAAGCGTTCCCCCGAGAGAGGGCAGTATGATAACAGATGAAGGAAGCCAGGTGATCATGGATATACTCGTAATCCTGGAAGATGGTTCATTCATCAACATAGAAATGCAAAGGCTGGGTTATCTTTTTCCGGGAGAGAGGAGCAGCTGTTATATTGCTGACATGCTTATGCGTCAGTATGGAAAGATCCGAGCGGAAAAGGGTAAAGCCTTCAGCTATCGTGATATGAAACCGGTAAATCTCATTGTCATCATGGAGCAGAGTACGAAAGAGTTTACAGATGTCTCTCCTGAATACATTCATCACAGATATACTTCATACAGCAGCGGAGTTAATGTCACATCCCTTGAAAACATCACGTATATCTCCCTTGACACATTCAAAAAGAAAGAAGAAAATAAGATTAACAGTACGCTTGATGCATGGCTGACGTTCTTTACCGCAGAGAAACCGGAAGAGGTAATAAGACTGATAGAACAGTATCCGGAATTTCTCCGTATGTACCAGGATATTTCAGAATTCCGAAAGAAACCGGAGGAGGTGATAGGTATGTTTTCAGAGGCATTACGGATAATGGATCGTAACACGACAAAATACATGATAGACGACCTGCATAATCAATTGGAAGCGCTGAAACAGGAAAAAACTTCACTGGAACAGCAGAAATCCTCGCTGGAACAGCAGAACTCCTTGTTAAGACAACAAAACGAGGAAAAAGACAGGATCATTTCTGATCTCAAAGGAGAAAACCAGTAAAAATAGGGGCTGCCGCTAAATGCGGCAGCCCCGTTCTGTAAGACAAGAATGATCAGAAGTCTACTTCTGTGTCGTAGTAGCAGCAGAGAAGGAGCTTTTCCATCTCTTCCTGGGAAGGCTGCCTGGGGTTGGAGCCTGTGCATGCATCGAGGATGGCATTTGCTGCGATGTCGTGGAGCCTCTCCTTGAATACCTCCTCAGGAACAAAGCCCTGCTCTGTGGGATAGCTGTCAGCACCGTAATTCTTGATGCAGTGAGGGATGTTGAGGTCATCATTCATCTTGCGGAGATAGTTGATCAAGAGAGTAACCTTTTCATCATCACTGTTTCCGCCCAGGTGCATGTAATCAGCGATGACGCCGTAGCATTTCTTTGCGGTCTCATCCTTTGCGTTAAAGGCGATGACCTTGGGAAGGTACATTGCATTTGCTGCACCGTGGATAATGTGTGCGCCGTAGTCGTCAAAAGCAGCACCGGTCTTATGAGCCATGGAATGAACGATTCCGAGAAGGGCATTGGAGAAGGCCATTCCTGCGAGACACTGTGCGTCATGCATGGTATCCCTTGCAGTCATGTCTTCGTTATAGCTCTTTACGAGATTGTCCTGGATGAGCTCTATTGCGTGGATAGCAAGAGAATCGGCATAGGGACTGTTGGCTGTGGAAACATAAGCCTCGATTGCGTGGGTGATGGCATCCATTCCGGTATGTGCCACCAGCTTTTTGGGCATGGTCTCTGCCAGCTCGGGATCAACAATGGCGATATCAGGAGTGATCTCAAAGTCAGCGATGGGATATTTGATGCCCTTGCTGTAGTCAGTGATGATTGAGAATGCGGTAACCTCGGTAGCCGTTCCGGAGGTGGAAGAGATAGCGCAGAAATGAGCTTTCTTTCTCAGCTCGGGGATACCGAAAACCTTGCACATATCTTCAAATGTGCACTCGGGATACTCATACTTTATCCACATGGCTTTAGCTGCATCTATGGGAGAGCCTCCGCCTATGGCAACGATCCAGTCGGGGCCGAACTCCTGCATGGCAGCAGCGCCCTTCATAACAGTGTCAACTGACGGATCGGGTTCAATACCTTCAAAGATCTTAACTTCCATTCCCGCTTCCTTCAGATAGCCTTCAGCCCTGTCAAGGAAACCAAACTTCTTCATGGAACCGCCGCCCACGCAGATCATGGCCTTCTTGCCTTTAAGGGTCTTTAAGGTCTCAAGAGCGCCCTTTCCATGATAAATGTCTCTCGGTAATGTAAAACGTCCCATTTGTAAATCCTCCTTATAATGCGTTAAAATTTTAACAATAATGGAGATTATACAACAAGTACAAAATTAAATCAAGCCCATAAAGAATCCCATTGACAAAAAAGTTAAAAGGCCTATAATATATTTAACGATTAAATATATGTTTAATCGTATGGCAGAAATAATTATTTTTTGAACAGATTAGTATGGGAGTTCTGATCATTTTACGAAGGCAGACAATGCGAGAGGAAGCGAACCTTAAATGGTGTGGCTTTCACAATAACAGAAAGGACGGGTTTTAGTATGAAAA
This sequence comes from uncultured Lachnospiraceae bacterium, assembly GCA_946407725.1. Lineage (GTDB taxonomy): Bacteria > Bacillota > Clostridia > Lachnospirales > Lachnospiraceae > NK4A144. Next base: position 38,849 of record CAMJPM010000002.1, on the reverse strand, counting down.
AGAGCTATAAGATAGAGGTGGACTGCGCCAACTGCGCACAGAAAATGGAGGATGCGGCAAAGGCCACTAAGGGTGTAAAGGATGCCGTAGTGAATTTTATGATGTTAAAAATGAAGGTGGAATTTGAGGAGGGATCCGATCCGGGTGAAGTGATAAAAGATGTGGAAAAGAACTGCAAAGCTGTGGAGAGTGACTGCAAAATCTTTTATTAGAGCAGGGTGCGGATCATGAATAAAAAGCAGAAGACAGTTTTATTCAGAATACTGGCGGCAGCGATCCTTTTATTGTTACTCTCTTTTTCAGGGGTTAAAGGGGTTCTGCGGCTGCTGCTGTTTCTTATACCCTACTTCATTGTGGGATATGATGTTTTGAGAAAGGCGGTACTCGGTATCATACACCGCCAGCCCTTTGATGAGTGCTTTCTTATGACGGTGGCAACCCTGGGAGCTCTGGCAGCGGGTTTTATGGGAGACGGAGACTATCTGGAGGCTGTTGCCGTAATGCTGTTTTATCAGACGGGAGAGCTTTTCCAGAGCTATGCGGTAGACAGGAGCAGAAAGAGTATCGCAGATCTCATGGACATAGCCCCCGAATATGCCTATGTGAAGGATGAAGACGGGCAGCTTACGGAAACCGACCCGGAGGACGTGGAGATCGGCACTATTATAGCGGTGAGACCCGGAGACAGGATCCCCATTGACGGCATTGTGCGGAAAGGCTCTTCAAGCCTGGATACGGCGGCTCTTACCGGGGAATCCCTGCCAAGGGATGTTTCAGCCGGAGATGAGGTTATAAGCGGATGCATAAATAAGAGCGGTTTTCTGGAGATAGAGACCACCAGGGAATTTGCGGATTCCACGGTATCAAAGGTGCTGGAGCTTATAGAGGACGCAGGCTCCAGAAAATCAAGATCCGAAAATTTCATAGCGAAATTTTCAAGGATCTATACTCCGGCGGTGGTCTTTGCGGCAATGGCCCTTGCATTAATTCCGGGAACATTTCTTCTTTTAACCGGAAACCCTCCCATGTGGGGAACCTGGATATACAGGGCGCTTATCTTTCTTGTTATCAGCTGTCCCTGTGCCCTTGTGGTAAGCATCCCCTTAAGCTTTTTTGTGGGGATAGGCTCTGCGGGGAAAAAGGGAATACTTGTAAAGGGATCAAATTATCTGGAAGCCCTTTCAGAGGCGGAAACGGTGGTATTTGACAAGACTGGTACTTTAACAAAGGGGGTATTTGAGGTTTCCTGTATCCATCCCGAAAAAATCAGTGAAGACGAGCTGCTGCATGCCGCAGCCCATGCGGAGAGATATTCAAACCATCCTGTTGCCGTCTCTTTAAGGAATGCTTACGGAAAGGAAGCCGACGGCTGCAGTGTTTCCGATGTGGAGGAAATAGCCGGTCAGGGTATAAGGGCGGTGGTGGACGGGCATGTTGTGTGCGCCGGAAATGAAAAGCTTATGGAAAGCAGTGTCAAAACCGCAGAAATACCGGATTGCAACCACTGCAGAAATCATCCGGGTACCCTTATACATATTTCAATAGACGGCATCTATGCCGGACATGTACTGATCTCCGATGTGGTGAAGCCCCACAGCAGACAGGCTATAGCGGAATTAAAAAGGGAGGGCGTACGGGAGACCGTGATGCTCACCGGTGACAGGAAAAAGGCTGCAGAATCAGTGGCAGCAGAGCTTAATATAGACAGGGTATTTTACGGACTTCTTCCCCAGGACAAGGTCCTAAAGATCGAAGAGTTGATGAAGGATAAAAAAGGCAGGACTGTATTTGTGGGGGACGGGATCAATGACGCTCCGGTGCTCTCCAGAGCGGATCTCGGTATAGCCATGGGAGCCATGGGTTCGGATGCCGCCATAGAGGCAGCAGATATTGTCCTTATGGATGACGACCCCTTAAAGATAGCAGAGGCAATAAAGATATCCGGAAAAACCTTAAGGATCGTTAAGGAAAATATATGGTTTTCCATCGGCGTAAAGGCTGCCTGCCTGATCCTCGGGGCACTGGGTATCGCTAATATGTGGACTGCGGTTTTTGCGGATGTGGGTGTAATGATTCTTGCGGTGCTGAATGCGGCGAGAAGCCGCCGCTGAATGCGGACGATCCCCGGGCGGACAATCCCCGGCGATTTAAGGATCCAAAGGCATCAACAGGGTTCCGGGTGGGCCTGAAGTTCCCCGGCCCTCAATAGGGTTCCGGCGCATCCAGGAATTCCCTTACCCGCTCCATTTCCCTGTCGTGCTTTTTTTCCTGTTCCGCTTTCTCTTCCTTCAGGGCATCCTCATATTTCATGTAGCTGACACCGGATTCATTTAAGAGCTCCAGGCCCAGACCCGTAGGATAGGCGCCCTTGAAGATCACCTTTTTTATCCCTGACTGGATAATGTGAATGCAGCAGAAAACGCAGGGCTGGGTGGTGACGTAGAGTACGGCGTTTTCACAGCTGGTGCCTCTTCTCGCACACTGGTCTATGGCATTGGCCTCCGCATGGCCTGCCCGGCAGAGCTCCAGTCCCTGTCCCGAAGGAATTCCCCTCTTTTTTCTTATACAGTAGCCTATATCAGTGCAGTGAATGGCTCCTGTGGGAGCTCCGTTGTAGCCGGTGGCTATTATCTGTTTGTCCTTTATTATCACCGCACCCACCTGACGGGAAAGGCAGGTGCTCCGCACCTTGCTGTCCTCGGCTATCTCCATTGCCCATTCTGTGAATAATTTTCGCATATTTTGTCACGATCCTTTCTTTGGGGTCGCTGTTTTCCTGTTTCGTTGCTATTATATATCGTCACTTGCAGAATTACCAGTTTGTGAGTAAAATAAGAAATCATGATCAGAGCGATAATAAATGGTGATGATTTTGGTAAAAATAAATATATAAATGAAGCCATAAGGGAAAGCTTTGAAAAGAGGTATATCACCAATACGACCCTGATGGTCAATATGCCCTGCGCTGATGAGGCCGTGAGGATTGCCAGGGAGTGCGGTTTTTCGGAAGCAGTGGGGATACACCTCAATCTGACCAGCGGATTTCCCCTTACTGAGAGTATCAGGAAGGAAAGGCGTTTCTGCAGAAAAGACGGATCATTTAACGCATACTTTCAGCAGCATACCATAAGCAGGCTTGTCATCAGCAGAAAAGAGAAGGAATGTGTCAGGGAAGAGATAGAGGCGCAGATCAGAAAGTATTTTTCCTATGGCCTTCCGGAAAGGCATCTGGATTCCCACCATCACGTTCATACTGACAGTTCCGTGATGGATGTTTTGTTGCCGCTTTTGCTGAAATACAAATTCAGATCGGTACGGCTCACAAGGAATCTGTTTGTCAGGATGAGCCTGTTAAAAAGAGTATATAAGAGCGGATTTAACATAAAGCTCAAAAGGAACGGCTTTAACACCGCAGATTTTTTCGGTTCCTATAGGGATCTGTCTGCAATGAACGGCAATATTAAGGAGGGTTCCCTGGTGGAGGTCATGGTACATCCCATGTACGGGGAAGATGGTACCTTAAATGATACAAAGGTCCCCATGAAGAATGTTTCGGAACTTCTTGATTCCCTGCATGCCGAAAGGCAGCCGTATTTTCCTTTTTGAGTACAACGCCGCTGGGGGACAGATCCTGATGAAAGCGGCAGATCATGTTTTAATGAAAGGAGCAGCACAGACAATAGATGAAGAAGGTTCAGGCACAGGGGATACTTAAATATATAGGTGCCCTGCCGCTCATAATGTCACTGCTTTTAATTATACCCACAGTTGTTGTCTGGGTGATCTATCCCCGGGCAGGGTATGTTATGCTGTTTTCCACCATTATACTTTTTTTGGCGGCTCTCTTTGTATTTGTCACCTCCAGAAGGAATATCAGGAGAGAACTGGTCAACTTCGCTTCGGACTACGGACAGGTGCAGAAAGGGCTTCTTAAGGGGCTTGCCGTGCCATATGCCCTGCTGGATGAGGACGGTCATTTTGTCTGGAGCAATACAGGCTTTTCTGCCATTATCCACAAGGACAGGTTTTATGAGAGCTCCATCACCTCTTTCTTTCCCGAGATAACAAAGGATAAGCTGCCAAAGGACAATAAGGTTACGAGCTTTGACCTTACTTATGAGAAGAGGGATTACCGTGTGGATATGCGGCTCATTCCCATTAAGGGAGAGAAAAAAGGGGCTTACCCGGAGTTTAACGGAAATCTCATTGCGGTATTCTTTTTTGACGAGACGGATATCCATCTCTATATGCGGTTAAACCATGAGCAGGCTCTGGTGGCGGGACTTATTTACATAGACAATTATGATGATGCCCTGGAGAGCGTGGAGGATGTGAGACGTTCCATGCTGACAGCCCTTATTGACAGACAGATCAATAAGTATCTTAAGGAATACAATGCCATTGTAAAGAAAACGGAAAAAGACAAGTATTTTACGGTGGTTAAGAGAGTTGATTTCGACAGGATGAAGGAAAACCGTTTTGCCATTCTGGATTCCGTTAAAAATATCAGTATCGGAAACCAGATGTCGGTGACACTTTCCATGGGATTCGGTCTTGAGGAGGAATCCTTCCTCACCAACAGTGAATATGCCAGGAACGCCATAGACCTGGCTCTGGGACGTGGCGGCGACCAGGCAGCTGTAAAGAGCCCTGAAACCATCACCTATTTCGGAGGCAGAAGCCAGCAGGTGGAAAAGAGCACCAGGGTAAAGGCAAGGGTAAAGGCCCATGCATTGAGGGAGATAATCGAAGGCAAGGAACGTGTTCTGGTCATGGGTCATAAAAAGACGGATATCGATTCCTTTGGCGCTTCTCTGGGGATATTCAGGGCTGCGGATTCTCTGGGGAAAAAGTGCAATATAGTCATAAACGAGGTGTCTTCTTCCATTAAGCCCTTCGTGGAGACCATCACCGGGGACAGGGAATACAGTCCGGACATCATTATTTCCAGCGATGAGGCTGTGCAGCTTTGCGATGATAATGCGGTGGTTGTGGTGGTGGATACCAACAGCCCTGTATATACCGAGTGTCCGGAGCTTCTGTCCATTGCAAAGACCATTGTGGTTCTTGACCATCACAGGATGGGAAGTGAGAGGATAACAAACGCTACCCTTTCTTATATAGAGTCCTACGCTTCCAGTGCCTGTGAAATGGTTTCCGAGATATTGCAATACTTCTCGGACGGCATAAAGATAAAGGCCGCAGAGGCCGACTGCCTGTATGCAGGCATAATGATAGATACAAATAATTTCATGACAAAGACGGGTGTAAGGACTTTTGAAGCGGCGGCATTCCTCCGGAGAAACGGAGCCAATGTAACCAGGGTCAGAAAGCTCTTCAGGAATGATATATCCGAATTCAAAGCCAGAGCAGAGGTAGTGCAGAATGCGGAGCTTTACAGGGGCAGGTACGCTATATCGGTTTGTCCCGACGATCTGGAGAGTCCTACCGTTACCGGAGCCCAGGCGGCCAATGAGCTGCTTAATATCAATCAGGTCATGGGGGCGTTCGTTCTCACGGACTGTGACGGAAAGATCTATATCAGCGCAAGATCCATAGATGATCTGAATGTACAGATAATAATGGAAAAATTCGGCGGCGGAGGGCATATGAACATTGCCGGTGCCCAGCTGGAGGGAAAGAGTATGGACGAAGCGATTTCCTCACTTAAAGAGACGCTGGATGCAATGGAGAAGGAAGGAGAGATAAAATGAAGGTAATTTTGCTTAAGGATGTAAAGAGTCAGGGAAAAGCCGGGGATATCATAGATGTAAGTGACGGATATGCAAGGAATTTTCTTTTTACCAAGGGACTGGGCGTAGAGGCGAACCAGAAGAACTTAAACGAAGCGAAGCTGAAAAAGGCTAACGAGGAGAAAAGAGCTGCAGAGGAGCTGGATAAAGCGGAAAAAACCGCGGAAGAGCTGAAAAATGTGTCTGTTTCCGTAAAGATGAAGGCCGGAGCAGACGGAAAGATTTTCGGATCTGTGTCATCAAAGGAGATCGCCGAGGCTGTAAAGGAACAGGCGGGGATGGAGATCGACAAGAAGAAGATAGTTCTGAAGGACCCCATTAAAGCTCTGGGCAGCTATACAATACCGATAAAACTGCACCCTAAGGTGACGGGGGAATTCTCTCTTAAGGTTGAAGAGGAATGACGGAAAGATGGATACGAACCTTGAAACCGTAAAAAGGGTTCTTCCCTATTCCGTGGATGCCGAGAGGGCAGTCATCGGTTCAATGATAATGTCTGCAGATGCTATTATGACGGCATCTGAAATGCTGTCGGAGGAGCATTTTTATATCAGACAGTACGGCCTTTTTTTCAGGGCCCTCATTGAGATGAACAATTCCGCAAATCCCGTGGATCCGGTGACTATCCGTGAGAAATTAAAGGAAATGCAGTTGCCCGATGAGGTGAGAAGTGCCCACTTTATCGCAAAGCTTATTGAAGAGGTGCCTTCCAGCACAAATATCAGGAAATATGCCCGGATAGTAAGGGATTTATCCCAGAGGAGGGAACTTATAAAGATAAGCGAGACAGTAGCGCAGGAGTGCTATGAAAGCGGGGAACCGACGGCGGACATCCTTTCCAGGGCGGAAAAAGAGATCTTTGAACTGGTACAGAAGCAGGGTGCTTCAGAGGGACTGGTAAAAATAAGCAGCATAGTGATGGATGTTCTGGATAACATTCAGAAAGCCCAGAAGAGCGGCAGCGCGGTTACCGGTGTAGAGACCGGTTTCAGGGAGATAGACAAGATGACTGCGGGGCTGCAGAAGTCGGATCTCATTCTTATCGCAGCAAGACCCTCCATGGGGAAGACGGCATTTGCACTGAATATTGCTGAATATGCGGCTTTCCGTAAGGAAAGGACAGTAATGATCTTTTCCCTTGAGATGTCCAAGGAACAGCTGGTCAACCGTCTTATAGCAATGGAATCCTACGTGGATGCTTCAAAGATCCGGGTAGGTGATATACAGGAAAAGGAGTGGAAGAGCGTGGTAGCTGCGGCCGCCGTCATAGGCAGGTCTAAGCTTGTAATCGATGATACCGCTGCCATTACCGTTGCGGAAATGCGTTCAAAATGCAGGAGACAGATGATAGAAGGGGGTCTGGATATGGTTCTCATAGATTATCTTCAGCTGATGAGCGCTGGAAATACCAGAAAAGACGCAGGCAGACAGCAGGAAATATCGGATATCTCCAGATCCCTTAAGGCTCTGGCAAGAGAGCTGAATGTCCCGGTAGTGGCGCTTTCACAGCTTTCAAGGGCAGTGGAGCAGCGGACGGACAAGAGGCCGATGCTTTCGGACCTAAGAGAATCCGGGGCCATTGAGCAGGACGCAGATGTTGTTATGTTCATATACAGGGATGAATATTATCATCCGGATACGGATATGAAAAATGTGGCGGAAATTTTGATTTCCAAGCAGAGAAACGGCGCCGTTGGCGCGAAGAAGCTGATCTGGAGAGCAGAACAGACAAAATTCATGGATATGGATCCGGTGGACTATGAAGGGTAGATTCCTGGTTTACCGATACAATGGAGGAATTTTTGGAACAGGGGTTATTTAAGAATGTAGCGGCCTTTAAGGAAAATCCGCTTTATGAGAAGCTGATAAACAGAAAGAGCAATCTTTATCAGAGGCAGGATGACATAAGGAGTGAATTTGCCAGGGATTATACGAGGATCCTGCACAGTCTCGCTTTCAGAAGACTGAAGCATAAAACCCAGGTATTTTATAATGCGGCCGGATCCGATCATGTGTGCACCAGGATAGAACACGTGGCGCATGTGGAATCGGTGGCATGTACTATAGGACAGTATCTGGGACTGAATACGGAGCTCATTAAAGCCATTGCAATGGGACATGATCTGGGACACGCACCCTTCGGACATGAGGGGGAGAAGGTAATATCCAAGCTTTCGGAAAATTATCTTGGGAAGCCCTTCTGGCATGAAAAGAACGGGCTTCGTCTTGTGGACAAGGTGGAGTTGCTGGAAGATAATTTCAGGCATTATAAAAACCTGGACCTGACGTACGCAGTACGTGACGGCATAATCTCCCACTGCGGCGAGCTGGATGAAAACTCTATAAAGCCACGGGAAGAGTATATAGACCTGGAAACGGAGTTTACCCGTGCCGGTCAATATGAACCTTTTACCTGGGAGGGTGCTGTGGTAAAGGCTGCGGATAAGATAGCGTATCTCGGAAGGGATATAGAGGATGCACTTTCTCTGGGGATACTTGAGAGGGGAAGCATAAAGATGCTGCAGGAAATGGCAGGTGACGAGTCGGAGGGAGCCATAAATACCGGCGTCATTATGCACAGCATGATCATAGACATATGCAGCAATTCCACTCCGGAAAAAGGTATCACCCTGAGTAAGAAGGGAATGGACAAGCTCACCAGGATAAAGAAATTTAATTATGAGCATATTTATAATAACTCACGGCTTGATCCCTTTGTGCACTATTCGGAGCTGGTGCTTTGTGAGCTGTTTATGGCATTAAGCGATGTCTATGACAGGGAGAGGACCTTTGAAAGGATACATGAGGCAGAGACCTTTTATCCGGAGCTTATGAAGACCTTTGGAAATTACCTTGTGAGATATGTCACCCTTCCCGGGGCCAGGATAGCCATTGCGGGATATGAGAGACCGGAGTGTGACAATGAGAAGATATACGGTGATCTGGGGACGGAGAAGGTATTCACCCAGGCCGTGATAGATTTTATAGCAGGCATGACTGACAGTTTTGCCATATCCACCTATCAGGAGCTTCTGAGGTACTGAAAATGAACGGACGTATTTTCGATCTTAACGGCCCGTTCTTCGGATTTCTGGACAGACTGTCGGATCTGATCATTTTGAATGTGATCTTTATAATCTGCTGTTTCCCGGTGTTTACGGTGGGTGCTTCCCTTTCTGCTCTTTCCGCCGTTACGAGGAAAATGGCGGCAAAAGAGGACGGGTATGTGGTAAAGGGGTTTTTCCGTTATTTCAGACAGAATTTCCGGCAGGCTACGGTCATATGGCTTATCATGATGTTTTTCGGAATGTTTTTTGCCCTTGATTTTAAAATCCTTTCCGGTTCCGGACAGGGAGCGGTGCTTACTGTGGCCCGCATGATCCTTGTGGCGCTGTTCATGGTGTACTTTTTTGAATTTCTATATGTGTTTCCTCTGCTTGCGAGGTTTGATAACAGCATTATCAATACCATGAGAAATGCGCTTCTTCTGTCCGTGAAAAATCTTCCCTGGACAATTATTCTGTCATTACTTGCGGTGATACCCTATATTGCGTTATATTATTATATAAGGTTTATTATGCCTGTGTTCGTTCTGGGGGGGTTCTCGATAATTTCCCTCGTCAGTTCATATATTTTTAACAGGCTTTTTGCTCCGCTGATAAAAGAGCAATAAAGGGGAAGAAGAGTTATGGCTTCGACAAAAAAAAGCATAAGTGATTACAAAAAAGTGTTATTACAGATACTGGTGCTTACGGCAGCGGTTATTGCTTTTGTTGTCATATCCACGTCTCTTTTCGGAGATCAGCTAAAGGCCAAGGCAGAGAAAAGCTTTTTGCAGTCCGTCAGGGCATCTGCTACCGGGCTGGAGAGTGAAATGGGCCAGAAGCTGTTTTCTGCCAGATCTGCAATGCTGACTGCAGCCGGTTTCATCTCTGAAGACGGTGAAGGTATATCTCCTGAGCATTATGTCGAGCTGCTTTCGCAAATGAATGCGGCAATGCTGACGGAAGGACTTTATATTTCCGAAGAAGACGGTTCATATGTGCTTCAGGACGGCAGCAGGGGTGATGCGTCGGACTATCCCTGGCATAAGGAGGTTATGGAAGGAAAAGAAGTGATGAATGTCTATGAGGTTTTCATAGGCAATATCGGAGGAGAAAAATTCGTTATATCCTGTCCCATAAGGGAGGGGGGTAAAGTAACAGGCACCATAACCGCATTACTCCCCATAAGCATTTTTACCGAGGCGGCTGCCCATAACAGGGCGGAGTGGAATGCCGGATATATCATGATAGACAAAAACGGCAGGGTACTGGTCACCACCGGGCTGTCCGCTTTTCCGGCTGAAGATATTATTTATGACAATTCCGCATTTCATTTCAAAGGGGATATGACAAAAGAGATCCTGTCAGAGGATATGTCCAAGGGAAAGAACGGTGATTTTTACTGCACCATCGGCTCCAAGGACTATTATATCCGCTATGAGCCCGTAAAGGGTGATACCTGGTATTTATTATCCCTTATCGCCGAATCCCACAGGAAAGCCCAGATCAATAATTCCGTTAACGGGATAAAACAGCAGGAAGTGGGATTTGTGACCGTATTCCTTATATTTGTAGCTCTGGTGATATGGATATTCCTTACGGAATTAAAATCAGACAGCCGTTCCATGTCAAAATTGCAGAATGATGCGGAAAAGGATCTCCTTACCGGGGTATATAACAAGCTTTCCACTGAAAAATACATCCGTGAGTATATGGAGGAAAACGGCAGCAGCGGCATGTTCTTTATCATTGACATAGATGATTTCAAGCATATAAACGATTCCTACGGGCATGCTTTCGGGGATGAGGTGCTAAAAACCGTAGGCAAACGTCTTAATACAGAGTTCAGGGCAACTGATATAATCGGCAGGCTGGGGGGAGACGAGTTCTGTGTATTCTTAAAGAACCTAAACAATGAGGAAGAGAAGAAAAAGCAGAGCGAAAGGATGGCAAACGTATTCAAGGATATATACGCCGGAGAACATGTGAAATACAATCCCACCGCCAGCATAGGCGGAGCCGAATTCCCAAAGTACGGTTCCACGTTTGAAGAGATATACAGGGCTGCGGATCACGCCCTCTATGATGTAAAGAAGAACGGCAAGAACGGCATCAGGATCTATGAACGTGAAGGGTGATCCTTCCGGATCTTAAACCGTGTAATGGTTAAGTTGTACATGTTTTTAAAAAAAGTTTGGGCAACACTTGCATGGTTTCGCTTTCTCCCTTGTGTTATTATTTCAGACGACAAAAATCTATTGTATCTGTTTACTGGTCATTCAGTACGAATTTAGGAGGAAGATATGGCAAGTTTATCACTTAAGCACATTTACAAGAGATATCCCAACGGGTTTGAGGCTGTTAAGGACTTCAACCTTGAGATAGCCGACAAGGAGTTCATCATTTTCGTAGGACCTTCAGGGTGTGGAAAATCCACCACTCTCCGTATGGTGGCAGGTCTGGAAGAGATCTCGGACGGCGAGCTCAGGATAGGCGACAGGCTGGTTAACGACGTAGAGCCCAAAGACAGGGATATAGCAATGGTTTTCCAGAATTATGCCCTTTATCCTCATATGACGGTTTATGATAACATGGCTTTCGGACTTAAGCTCCGCAAGGTTTCCAAGGACGAGATCGACCAGAAGGTTCGTCAGGCAGCAGAGATACTGGATCTCCAGAAGCTCCTGGACCGTAAACCCAAGGCTCTTTCCGGCGGACAGAGACAGAGAGTGGCTATGGGACGTGCTATCGTTCGTAATCCCAAGGTGTTCCTTATGGACGAGCCTCTTTCAAACCTGGATGCAAAGCTCAGGGTTCAGATGAGAATAGAGATCGCAAAGCTTCACCAGAAGCTGGGCACCACCATTATTTACGTTACACACGATCAGACAGAGGCCATGACACTTGGCGACAGGATCGTTGTTATGAAGGATGGTGTGGTACAGCAGGTTGATACCCCCCAGAACCTCTATGAGAAGCCCGGAAATCTCTTTGTTGCAGGTTTCATGGGATCACCTCAGATGAACTTCCTGGATGCGGTTGTAAAGGTTGAGGGCGACAAGGCCAGCCTTGATATAGCAGGACACACCATTCCCCTTCCTCCCGCAAAGGCAAAGAAGGTTATAGAGGGTGGTTATGCAGGAAAGACCGTTACCTTTGGTATCCGTCCCGAGGACGTATATGATTCCGAGATGGCAGTGAGCACACTTAATCCCGAGGCTGTATTTGAGGCTGAGATCAGGGTTTACGAGCTTCTGGGTGCTGAAGTATTCCTGTACTTCGATTTCGCAGATTTCTCCATGACTGCCCGTGTAGATCCCAGGACCACCGCACGTCCCGGCGACAAGGTTAAGTTCGTTCTCGATACTGAGAAGATCCACATCTTCGATAAGGAAACCGAGAAGACCATAACAAACTAAAAGAATTAAACTGTTTTACTCGGCGCTGTTCAATACGGACAGCGCCTTTTTTAAAAATCCCCCGGAGTATGATATGATAGCAAATCAGATGATTAAAAACTGCCTGGATGAACTGAAGGCAATAGGCAAGACGGATCTGGCACTTTTCGATATAGACGGTTCCATGGTCTGTACCACGGATGACACTATGGAGATAAGCCCGGTCAGTATCCGGTCATTTCTGGACAGCGGAGCGGATTCCCAGGGGTTATCGGGATACCGGCTATTCAGGGTTAATGAAGGGGACATTGCCATTTACGTGGTTGTGTCTAAGGAAGACGGGGAGAACGCCACCCTCATGGGAAGAGTGGCGGCCAGCGAGGTTGCTGCCCTGGAAAAGGCTTCCAGGGAGAAATTCGATAAAAACTCATTCTTCCAGAACCTTCTGCTGGATAACCTGCTTCTGGTTGATATTTACAATAAGGCAAAGAAGCTGCATATAGATGTGGAAAAGAAGCGCTCTGTCTATATCATCGAGCAGAAGAATGACAAAAACGGCGATAATATCATGGATGTGATAAAGGGGCTGTTTTCCGCTTCCTACGGCGATTATGTTACAGCGGTGGATGAGAGGGAAGTGATCCTCATTAAAAACGTGGAGGCGGATGAGGATACCGAAAACCTTAAAGGTATTGCCGCCATGATCGTGGATATGGTGAATACGGAAGCCCTTGCGGATGTAAGGGTGAGCTACGGCACGGTGGTTTCGGAGATAAGGGAGGTATCCAGATCCTATAAGGAAGCCAGGATGGCAATGGATGTGGGAAAGATCTTTTACGGAAATGAGAATATCTCCGCATACGCTGAGCTGGGGGTGGGAAGACTGATCTACCAGCTGCCGGAAAACCTTTGCAGGTACTTCCTTAATGAGATCTTCGGAGAGAAGGTTCCATATCATCTGGATGATGAGACCCTTCAGACCATAGACAGATTTTTCGAAAACAACCTGAATGTGTCCGAAACCTCAAGACAGCTCTATGTTCACAGGAATACCCTGGTCTACAGAATCGAAAGGCTGCAGAAGACTACAGGACTGGATATCAGGAAATTCGATGATGCCCTGACTTTGAAAATATCCCTTATGGTAATTAACTATCTTGCTTACTTAAAGGACAGGCAGGGCTTTTAAAAATGTCACCGGATGAGAAGTATATGAAGGAAGCCTTAAAACAGGCAAAGAAAGCAGCCGCACTGAAAGAGGTTCCCATAGGCTGTGTTATTGTAAGGGAAGGGGATAATAAGATCATCGGACGGGGCTATAACCGGCGGAATACCGATAAAAGCACCCTGTCCCATGCAGAGATAAGTGCGATAAAAAAGGCTGCAAAGGCTGCGGGAGACTGGCGTCTGGAGGACTGTACCATCTATGTGACATTAGAACCCTGTCCCATGTGCGCAGGTGCCATTGTTCAGTCCCGGATGCACCGTCTGGTATTCGGGGCAAGTTCGCCCAAGTCGGGATGTGCGGGGAGTATCTTGAATCTTCTTAATGAGGAGAGATTTAATCATCAGGTGGAGATCGAAAAAGGGGTGCTGAAGGAAGAGTGTTCTGAGATACTTCAGGCATTTTTTAAGGATCTGAGGGAAAGACTCAGTGTAAAAGGAAAATACCACGGAGAGTTGAAAGGAGGGTTACCGGCAGAAGATGAATGAGCTTTCAGGTGTATCTACCCATAAGCTTCTGAAAATGGCCAACAGGCTTATCAAATCGGAAGAAAGGGATCCCAGGGTAAGGGAAAAAGGGAAAAAGCTTAAGATCGCGGTGCTGGGATCCTTTTCCATACAGCATTTTGTGAAGCTTCTCAGGCTGTTTTTCCACAATGAGGGACTAAATGCCGATATTTATGAGAGTGAGTATGACGGCATAAATATGGATGCTCTGGATGAGACCTCGCCCCTTTATTCTTATTCGCCCCGTTTTGTCATAGTCTTAATGAGACATAATGACATGAGGTGGGAGAACGAGGGCTGTCTTAAAGAGAATATCGGATATACGGAAAACATCCTTTCCCATATATCAAAGATAAACGGAGTGACCATTTTTATATCCAATATCGCCCTGCCTCCGGAAAGGCCCTGGGGTTCTCTGGAGGCAGACTATCCGGATTCAGATAGGTCGCTTATGATGCGGTATAATCTGCATCTTGCCTCAAACCGTCCGGGAAATGTGCGGATCCTGGATATGGAGTATCTCTCGGCCCTTAAGGGAAAGGAAAACTGGTTTGATAATACCGCCTATTTCCTGACCAAGCAGGGCTTTAACATGGACTATCTGAAGGAAGTGGCCATGGAGACCGTTTCCATGATAATGCCGGATCTGGGCAGGGTAAAAAAATGTCTGGTGCTGGATCTGGATAACACCCTGTGGGGCGGGGTGGTGGCGGATGAGGGACCTTTTAATATCGCCATAGATCCCAACGACCCCCTGGGTGAAGCGTACCGCGCATTTCAGGCTTATATTCTCTCCTTGAAGAGACGGGGAGTGATACTTGCGGTAAATTCCAAAAATGATGAGGATATAGCAAAGGAGCCCTTTCTTAAAAATGAAAACATGCTGATAAAGCTCTCTGACATTTCCTGCTTTACAGCCAACTGGTCCGATAAGGCAGCAAATATGGCCTATATCGCAAAGCAGCTGAATATCGGAATTGACAGTCTGGTGTTCTTTGATGACAGCCCCTTTGAAAGAGAGATGATAAAGAGGTTCTGCCCGGAGATAACGGTCATAGACGTTCCGGAAGAGCCTGAAAACTATGTAAATGCATTAAGCCGTGCCAATCCCTTTGAATGGGCTGCAATAACAAAAGAGGATCTGGTTAGGGCGGATTCCTACAGGGATAATAAGATGAGGGAGGAAATGGCCTCCTCATTCACCGATTACCGGGAATATCTTAAGGCCCTCGATATGAGGGGAAAGGCCGGAAGAGCCGGAAAGGACGAGATAGAACGCTTTATACAGCTCACCAACAAGTCCAATCAGTTCAATGTACGCACCATGCGCTACTCCGACGGGGAGATCAGGGATATGATGGAGGATGAGGATATAAGGCTTATCTATGTATCCCTTTCCGATAAATTTACGAGTTACGGCATTATTTCCTGTATAGTCTTAAGGAACGGCAGTAAGACTGAGGGACTTGGCAGGGAAGACTGTTTTATCGAGAACTGGTGCATGTCCTGCAGGGTGTTAAAAAGAGGGGTTGAGAATTTTGCTTTCAGGGAGATAATAAAGGAGGCGAAAGCCATGGGCTGTTCCAGGCTTGTGGGTGAGTATATACGGAGCAGAAAGAACGGCATGGTAGAGGGACTGTACGCTTCCCTGGGATTTAAGCCCCTTAATGACAAAAACAGGGTTATGTACGAATATGATCTTAACAGGGATAGCACGGAAGAGTTGTATATTATTGAGGAGGAGTCGTAAGGTATGAACAAAGCGATGAAACCGGCACTTCTCATCATGGCAGCCGGAATGGGTTCCCGTTACGGCGGGCTGAAGCAGATAGATACTGTGGATGATGAGGGAAACAAGATCGTGGATTTTTCCATTTATGACGCCTGGAGGGTGGGATTTGGAAAAGTGGTCTTTGTGATAAAAAAAGAAAATGAGGCGGATTTCCGGAAGGCAATAGGAGAAAGGGTTGAAAAGCATATCGATGTGGCTTATGCTTTTCAGGATCTCCATGATATCCCGGAGGGCTATAAGGTGCCGGAGGGCAGGATAAAGCCCTGGGGCACGGCCCAGGCCGTATTGTCTGCGGCAGGTGTTTTACAGGAACCCTTTGCGGTAATAAATGCAGACGATTTTTACGGCAGGGAGGCATTTGTTAAGATCCATGATTTCCTTAAGGAACAGGGGGAAAGGGATGAAAACGAGTATGCCATGGTGGGATTTTTATTGAAAAACACACTGACAGAGAACGGCTACGTTTCAAGAGGGATCTGCAGTGCGGATGAAAATGGCTTTCTTCAGGGCGTTACGGAGAGGACCCGTATCGAAAAGGATGGTGAAAGGGCAAAGTATTCGCTGGATGACGGGAAAACCTGGCTCCCTCTCACCGGAGATGAGATCGTTTCAATGAATATATGGGGCTTTTCCCTGTCCTTTATGGATGAATTAAAGTCGGCCTTTGAGAGATTTATAGGAGAGCTTGGAGGGGACAGCGATCCCCTTAAGGCGGAGTGCTATCTGCCCTCTGTGGTGGACGGCATGATAAAAGAAGGCAGGGCAAGGGTCAGGATGCTATCATCAGCCGACAGATGGTTTGGTGTAACATATAAAGAAGATAAGGAAAATGTCAGAAGGTCCGTAGAGGAGCTTAAGAAAAAGGGTGTTTACCCGGAAAGGTTGTGGTAAAATGGCTATATTACTTACAGGCGGTGCCGGATATATCGGGACTCATACATTGGTGGAGCTGCTTCAGGGTGGTTATGAGGCAGTGGTAATGGATAATTTCAGTAATTCTTCTCCCAAAGCCCTGGAAAGGGTTGAGGAGATCACAGGAAAAAAGGTCAAGTGTTATACCGCGGATATTTCAGACAGGGATGCCCTGGAAAAAATCTTTACGGAAAACAGAATAGAGGAGGTAATAAATTTTGCTTCACTGAAGGCTGTGGGAGAATCCGTGGAAAAGCCCTGGGAGTATTACAATAACAATATCGGGGGAACGCTTACCCTGCTTGATGTTATGAGAAAGCACGGGGCAAAGAACTTCGTATTTTCATCCTCCGCAACGGTATACGGAGATCCGGCACAGATACCCATAACCGAGGACTGCCCCAAGGGGATCTGTACAAATCCCTACGGCTGGACAAAATGGATGCTGGAGCAGATATTGATAGACATGCAGAAGGCGGACAATGAGTGGAACATGGTCATACTCAGGTATTTTAACCCCATCGGTGCCCATGAATCGGGAAGGATAGGGGAAAATCCCAACGGACGTCCCAATAATCTGATGCCCTATATCACACAGGTGGCGGTCGGCAAGCTTCCGGAGCTGGGAGTCTTCGGAGATGATTATGATACACCGGACGGCACGGGAGTAAGGGACTATCTCCATGTGGTGGATCTGGCAAAGGCCCATGTGAAGGCCATTGATAAGCTGAGGGAGAATCCGGGATGCTTTATATGCAACCTGGGAACCGGACACGGCTATTCCGTCCTGGATATAGTAAAGGCCTTTGAGAAGGTGAATGATATAAAGATACCTTACAGCATAAAGCCCAGGAGAGCCGGTGACATAGCTACCTGCTACTGCAGCCCCGAGAAAGCGGAGAAGGAGCTGCACTGGAAGGCAGAGCTCGATATTGAGGATATGTGCCGTTCGTCCTGGAACTGGCAGAAAAATAACCCGGAGGGGTATTAATGAACGACAATAATAACAGAGACAATAAGGGGTCCGGACAGAATCCGAGGAACAGACAGACCCTCATTGCAATGATAGTGGCCACAATTCTCACTTTTTTCTGCATGAGCATGATGAGTAACCTGGTTACCAGAAACTCCACCCAGGAGATCAGCTATTCCAGATTCCTGTCAATGATATCCGAAAATCAGGTGGGAAGCGTTGAGATAGATCCTGACAAGATAACAATTTACCCTAAGGAAGCTGAAAGTACAAACCCGCTTTCCATGCAGATCACATATTATACGGGTCTTGTGGACGATCCGTGGCTTACCGAACGCTTAAACGAGGCAGGGATAGATTTCAAGGGAGAGGTTCCCGACAGATCCGGTGCCATGGTTTCGGGTTTTATCGGTTATGTATTTCCGATCCTTTTAGTCTGCGGCCTCACCTATTTTCTTATGAAGAGAATGGGCGGCGGCGGAATAATGGGCGTTGGCCGGAATAATGCCAAGGTCTATGTCCAGAAGGAGACGGGAGTTACCTTTAAGGATGTGGCAGGCCAGGATGAAGCCAAGGAATCACTGCAGGAGGTGGTGGATTTTCTGCATAATCCAGCCAAATACTCAAAGATCGGGGCAAGACTGCCCAAGGGAGCGCTCCTGGTGGGTCCTCCCGGAACAGGAAAGACCCTTCTGGCAAAGGCTGTGGCAGGTGAAGCCCATGTGCCCTTCTTCTCCCTTGCAGGTTCTGATTTTGTGGAAATGTTTGTGGGTGTGGGAGCCTCAAGAGTCCGGGATCTCTTCAGGGAAGCCGAGAAAAACGCGCCCTGTATCATCTTTATAGATGAGATAGACGCCATCGGAAAGAGCAGGGATTCAAGATACGGCGGTAATGACGAGAGAGAACAGACCTTAAACCAGCTTCTTTCCGAGATGGACGGCTTTGATACCTCCAAGGGAATTCTGATCCTGGGAGCCACAAATAGGCCGGAAACCCTGGATAAGGCGCTGCTCCGCCCAGGACGTTTTGACAGGCGGATAATAGTGGACAAGCCTGACCTTAAGGGAAGGATAGATACATTGAAGGTTCACGCCAAAGAAGTGAAGCTTGATGAGACCGTGAACTTTGAGGATGTGGCCCTTGCCACCAGCGGTGCGGTGGGTTCCGATCTCGCCAATATGGTGAATGAAGCCGCAATAAACGCGGTTAAGTCGGGAAGGGAATATGTTTCCCAGAAGGATCTTATGGATGCTGTGGAGATCGTCCTTGTGGGTAAGGAAAAGAAGGACAGGGTTTTAAGCAAGGAAGAGAGACGTATCGTATCCTATCACGAAATAGGACATGCCCTTGTTTCAGCCCTTCAGAAGAACAGCGAGCCGGTTCAGAAGATAACCATAGTTCCAAGAACCATGGGTGCCCTGGGCTATGTAATGCAGGTTCCGGAGGAAGAGAAATACTTAAACAGCGAGGCCGAGCTTAGGGCCATGCTGGTTACCACCCTGGGCGGAAGGGCCGCGGAGGAGCTGGTATTTGACACGGTCACCACGGGAGCCGCCAATGATATTGAAAAGGCCACAAAGATCGCCCGTTCCATGATCACCCAGTACGGAATGAGCAAGAAATTCGGGCTCATGAGCCTTGAAACCATAGAAGACAGGTATCTTGACGGCAGGGCTGTAATGAACTGTTCCGATGAGACGGCGGCGGATATAGATAATGAGGTGATGAAGCTCTTAAAGGATTCCTACAAGGAAGCAAAGCGGCTCCTGAAGGACAACAGGAAGCTTTTAGACAAGCTTGCAGCCTTCCTTATCAAGAGGGAGACAATTACCGGTACGGAGTTTATGGAGATATATTGTAAGGAAAAGGGAATTCCCATGCCGGAAAAGAAGTCCTATGAGGAGAGGTTTAAGGAAACTAAGACAGAAGAGCCTCAAAAAAACCATGCTCCGGCACAAAACGCACAGAGGGCGGAGAATGAACCTGCTGAACCCCGGATGCCTGACACTTCCGGCTGGAACGCAAGGAATAATGCGCCTCAGAACCATATGCCGGGGCAACAGATAGATTTCACCATAGATGACAGCCTGATTCCCGACAGGAACGGTAATGCCTCTTCTGCCGGTGATGATACGGGGAATGGCACAGGGAAGGATGATAATGGAGTTTGATATAGAGGATAATCTCTCAAAGCTTCCCAAAAAACCGGGAGTTTATCTTATGCACGCCGATGATGATGAGATAATTTATGTTGGCAAGGCCAAAAATCTCTTTAACAGGGTACATTCCTATTTCAGAAGCAATAAAAAGAGCGTGAAGATAGAAAGAATGGTCACACACATAGCCTGGTTCGAGTACATTATCACCGATACTGAAATGGAAGCTCTGGTGCTGGAGAGTAATCTGATAAAAAAGCACCGTCCGCGGTACAATACGATGCTGAAGGATGACAAGAGCTATCCGTATATCAAAGTAACCGTAAACGAGGATTATCCCAGGATCCTTTTCGCCAGAAGGCCAAAGGGGGATACCGGAATAGAAAAAAAGACAGGGCACAGGATCTTCGGGCCATATACCTCATCCCTGGCGGTGAGGGATACAATAGAGCTGATCAACAGGCTCTTCCGCTTAAGGACCTGCAACAGAAAGCTGCCGAATGATATGGACAGGTCAAGACCCTGTCTGAATTACCATATCAATAAATGCTCGGCTCCATGCAGGAGAGGCAATGTTACAAAAGAAGAATACGACAGCGCGGTAAAAGGAGCCCTGGATTTTCTGGAGGGCAATTTTTCCCCGGTTCTTTCAATGCTTAAAAAAAAGATGGAAGAGGCCTCGGAGGAGATGCGCTACGAGGATGCCAGAAACTGGAGGGATCTGTTATCCTCAGTGCAGAGCATTTCGGAAAAGCAGAAGATCACCCTTGCCGGAAATGAAGAGGACAGGGATGTGATCGCCTGGTATTCTGACGGTGAAGAGGCTGTAGTTCAGATCTTCTTCATAAGGGACGGAAGGCTGAACGGCCGGGATCATTATTATATGACAGCTGTAGGCGGCATGTCCGATGGAGAGGTTCTGGAGAGCTTTGTAAAGCAGTTTTATTCAGGTACGCCCTTTATACCCAGGGAGATAATGCTGGAGGAAGACATAGAGGATAAGGAAATCATTGAGGAATGGCTTTCCGGCATCAGGGGTTCAAAGGTCAGCATTCTTATCCCGAAAAGGGGAATGAAGGAGAGACTGCTCCGCCTCGCAAAAAAGAACGCGGAGCTGATCTTAAATACCGACAGGGAAAAGCTCCGGAAAAATGAGGAAAAATATCTGAAAGCGGCTGAAGATCTGGCGGAGCTCCTGGGAATAGAAAAGGCCGACAGGATAGAATCCTATGACATCTCAAATATCAGCGGCTTTGAATCCGTGGGCAGCATGGTGGTATTTGAAAAGGGGAGAGCGAAGAATTCCGATTACAGGAAGTTCAGGATAAAAACAGTTCAGGGTCCCAATGATTACGCCAGCATGGAAGAGGTTTTAAGCCGCAGATTTGAAAGGCTGATAAACGGGGAGGAAAAGGAAGGAGATTCCTTTATCCGTTTTCCGGATCTCATTCTGATGGACGGGGGGAAGGGGCAGGTAGGCATTGCCCTTAAGGTATTATCCAGGCTGAAGCTTGATATTCCCGTGGCGGGGATGGTGAAGGACGATCACCACAGAACCAGGGGGATCTGCTTCGAAAACAGTGAGCTTCAGATAGACAGCCATTCGGAGTGCTTTCATCTGCTTACAAGGATACAGGACGAGACCCACCGCTTTGCCATAGACTATTTCAGATCCCTCCACAATAAAAACGCCCTGCACTCCATCCTGGACGATATCAAGGGTGTGGGGGAAAAGAGACGTAAGGCACTGCTCAGGGAATTCGGTTCCGTTGAGAAGATACGGGAGGCGGAAGAAGAGGAGTTAAAAAAAGTACCGGAAATGGATAAAAGATCTGCCGCGGAGGTATACGCTTTCTTCCATAGCGGCGAAAATGGTGATATAATGATTTAAGGCGGTAAAACGTCCGGTGCAAAACATGCCAGCGGCATGTTTTGAATGCCGCTTAGGCACGCTGAGCGTGCCTGACATCGGTTTTACGGGCACGTTTTGACCGACCATGTCGGTCAGTGCCCCGGCGGTGCGGTATGGGGGTTCTGAATAGTTACTTAAGGCGTCAGAAGTTATTGACACCACGGAGGTTACCATGGCTACAGTCTCACTAAAAAGCTTCATCGAAAAAATGAATTTTGTTAATCTCACACCCGAGATAGATATAGAAAGTGTGAAGATCACCCAGCCGGAGATCAACAGGCCTGCGCTGCAGCTCACCGGTTTTTTTGAACACTTTGATACAGCCAGGATTGAGATCGTGGGCTTCGTTGAGTATTCATACATGCAGACCATGACCGAAGACAGAAAGGATGAGATATACAGAAAGCTGCTTTCCAGCGGTATTCCCTGTGTGGTCTTCTGCAGGGATCTGGAGCCGGATGACAAATTCAGATGGTATGCGGGGGAAAACAAGGTTCCGATACTGAAGACCTCCAAATCTACATCCGATACCATGGCAGAGACCATCAGATGGCTTAATGTCAAGCTGGCACCCTGTATTTCAATACATGGGGTTCTGGTGGATGTAAACGGTGAAGGACTGCTGATCACGGGTGAGAGCGGAATAGGAAAGAGCGAGGCTGCGCTGGAGCTGGTAAGGAGAGGACACCGTCTCATCTCCGATGATGTGGTGGAGATACGGAAGGTCAGCGACGATACACTAATCGGCAGTGCTCCGGATATCACCAAGCATTTTATTGAGCTTAGGGGAATTGGTATCATAGATGTTAAGGCACTGTTTGGTGCCACCAGCGTAAAGGAGACCCAGGGCATAGACCTGGTTATCAAGCTGGAGGACTGGGACAGGGACAAGGACTACGACAGGCTTGGGATGGAAGAGGAATACACCGAGTATCTGGGTAAAAGAGTGGTGTGTCATAATATCCCCATCCGTCCAGGCAGAAATCTGGCTATTATTTGTGAAACAGCCGCAATTAACTACAGACAGAAGAAGATGGGGTACAATGCGGCACAGGAACTGTACAAGAGAGTGCAGGATAATCTCAGTAAGAAAAGGGAGGGTTGAGAATGAGTTATGTATTCGGAGTTGATGTGGGCGGTACCTCGGTAAAGATCGGACTTTTTACAGGTGAGGGTGAGCTCCTTGAAAAATGGTCTATTCCCACCAATACTGATAATGAGGGCGCTGCGATCCTTCCTGATATTGCAGCCTCTGTGCAGAATAAGATTGATGAAAAGGGATTGAAGGAGTCTGAGATCCTGGGGGTCGGAATGGGACTTCCGGGACCGGTGGATGAAAACGGAATCATAAGAAAGGCCGTAAATCTTCAATGGAAGGATAACTTTAATGTGGAAGAGAGGCTGAAAAACTGCTTTAAGGGTGATATAAAGGTAAAGGCCGGAAACGACGCGAACGTGGCTGCTCTGGGAGAAGCCTGGATGGGAGCGGGAAAAGGCTATAAGAATATAGTAATGGTTACTCTTGGTACCGGAATAGGCGGAGGCGTCATTATTAACGGAAAGATCGTCACCGGAACTGCAGGGGCAGCGGGAGAGATCGGACATATTTACGTGGGAGAAGATACTGCAGAGCCCTGCAACTGCGGTAATAAAGGATGTCTTGAGCAGTTTGCGTCAGCCACCGGCATGGTGCGCCTCTTAAAGGAAGAGCTGGAAAACAACCCGGATGAAAAGACCGAACTTAGGGATAAACCCTTAAACGCAAAGGAACTGTGGGATGCGGTCAAGAATAATGATCCCCTTGCAATAAGGGTGGCGAAGAGATTCGGAAAATATCTGGGGACCGGGCTGTCCGTTGTAGCGGGAGTCTTAAATCCTGAGATAATAATCATCGGGGGAGGGGTTTCAATGACGGGAGATGTGATACTCCCTTATATCACGGAGCATTTCAAAACACATGTATTCCATGCCAGTGCCGATACAAAGTTTGTGCGGGCAACTCTGGGTAATGACGGCGGGATCTACGGAGCCGCTGCGCTTTTGATCTGATCATGAATAATGCGGTTTTAAATGAAGTGAAGAAAATCATCCCGGGGGACAGGGTCTGCCGGGATGAACCTATGAATAGGCATACATCATTCCGCACAGGCGGTCCGGCAGATATTTATGTCAGTATAGCAGGCTTTGATGAATTACAGAGACTGTTATCTTTCCTGTACGGAACAGGGGAAGACTATGTGGTCATCGGAAACGGGAGCAATCTTCTGGTCTCGGACAGGGGCTACAGGGGTGTGGTGATAGAGCTTTTATCCGGCGTTTCAGAGATCAGTGTGGAGCAGAATACAATAAATGTGCAGGCAGGAGCCCTTTTATCAAGAGTTTCCGATGCTGCCATGAAGCACAGTCTGTCCGGCTTTGAATTCGCATCCGGGGTCCCGGGTACCGTGGGAGGTGCCATGGTGATGAACGCCGGGGCTTATGGCGGAGAGATGAAGGATATCGTTTCCGGTGTAAGGGTAATGGATAAAAAGGGTGAGAGCCATCTTCTTTCCAACGAAGAGATGTGCTTCGGGTACAGGAGCAGCATAATCAGGGAAAAGGAATATGTTGTTATGGAGACCAGGTTTTCGCTTATAAATGGGGATCAGGAGGAAATAAAGGAAAAGATCCGGGATCTTTCCGGAAGACGCAGGGAAAAGCAGCCCCTGGAATTTCCCAGTGCCGGCAGCACCTTTAAGAGACCGGAAAACAATTTCGCCGGGAAGCTCATTATGGATGCCGGACTGGCAGGATTTTCAAGAGGGGGAGCCCGGGTATCCGAGAAGCATTGCGGTTTTATCATTAATACAGGCAGTGCTGTGTCGGATGATATTTATTCCCTCATAAAGGAGGTGCAGGAACGGGTTTTTGCGGCATATGGCGTTATGCTGGAGCCGGAGGTTATGATGCTGGGGGATTTTTAAATGAGATTTGTTATCGTCACCGGCATGAGCGGAGCCGGAAAAAGTACATCCTTAAAGATGCTGGAGGATCTGGGGTATTTCTGTGTGGATAATCTTCCCGTGCCTCTTATTGGTAAATTTGCGGCTCTTGCGCTGGAACCAAACAGTGAACTCAGCAAAATCGCGGTGGGCATAGATGTAAGGACAGGTCTTAAAAAGGTTGAGGATGCTCTGAAGGAATTAAAGGAAGCAGGTTATTCCTGTGAGATCCTTTTTCTGGACTGTGAAACGGATGTGCTTATCAAACGGTTTAAGGAGACCAGAAGAGCCCATCCCCTTGTTGGGAACGGCAGGGTAGAGGACGGTATAGAAAAAGAAAGGGAATTGCTGAAGTATTTAAAGAAGAATGCTTCATATATAATAGATTCCAGCCATCTTCTCACCAGGGAATTAAAAACAGAGCTCGACAATATATTTTCAAAAAACAAGGATTATGGAAATATCTTTATTACCGTGCTCTCCTTTGGCTATAAGTACGGGATCCCCAGCGATGCCGATCTGGTATTTGATGTGAGGTTTCTTCCAAATCCATATTATATCGATGAACTGAAATTAAAGAGCGGAGAAGATAAGGAGGTACAGGATTACGTCATGGGCTTTCCAGAAGCCGGAACCTTTTTAAGTAAATGCCTGGATCTCATTACATTCCTTATCCCGAACTATGTACTTGAGGGTAAAAACCAGCTGGTGATCGGTATAGGCTGCACCGGGGGAAAGCACAGGAGCGTTACCCTTGCGGACCGGATTTTTGAAAAGCTGTCGGAAAACAAAGAATACGGCATAAGGGTGGAACACAGGGATATTTATAAGGACAGCCTGAGGAGGTGACAGGATATGTCTTTTTCCTCAGATGTAAAAAATGAGATAATTTCAGAAATACCGGGATCCAGACATTGCCAGCTCTCTATTCTTGCGGTTCTGACGCTTTCTTTGGCCCATATCTCTTATGGTTCCGGGGGAGATATAAGGATACGCTATCATACGGAGAATGAAGCCCTTGTCAGAATGTGCTTTACATTATTGAAAAAAACCATTAGAATATGTGCTGATGTTCAAATTCGGTGGGGTAAAACACCTGTTTACAGGCTTTTGATCAAAGGAGATGAAGCCGGGGCAGTATGTGAGATGCTGAAGATAAAGGAAGGCGACAGGGTGGTGAACAGCCTTCTCTATGAGAGATCCTGCTGCAGGAGAAATTTTATCAAAGGAGCATTTCTCGCCGGAGGATCAGTCAGCAGACCGGATGGTTCGTATCACATGGAGATCGTCTGTTCCTCGGAGGAGGGAGCGGAGAGTCTCCGGTCTGTCATAGGGAGCTTTGAACTGGAAAGCCGTATTATCAGGCGTAAGAATAGTTTCGTGGTCTATCTTAAAGAAGGCGATACTATAGTAACGATGCTGAACATCATGGGTGCACCCCTCTCCCTTATGGATATGGAGAATGCCAGAATCCTTAAGGATATGAGGAATACGGTGAACCGAAGGGTTAACTGTGAAACGGCAAATATCGCAAAAACAGTTAACGCTGCAGTGAGACAGGTAAATGATATTGAATATATCAGAGATCTACGGGGATTTGGTTTTCTTAATCGTGCGCTGAGGGAAATGGCGGAAGTCAGGCTTGCCCATCCCGATGCTGCATTGAAAGAGCTTGGTGATTTTCTTGATCCGCCTGTGGGTAAATCCGGGGTAAACCACAGGCTGCGAAAACTCAGCAGTATAGCGGATGATTTGAGGAGGAATGTTTATGACCAGGAAGACAGTTGAAGTCTCCTTGCAGGAGGGACTCGACACCAGACCCATAGCAATGCTGGTACAGATTGCCAGCCAGTATGAATCTACGGTTTATATTGAATATGATGAAAAGCATGTAAATGCCAAGAGTATCATGGGAATGATGACCCTTGCCCTCAAAAACGGTAACAGGGTAGATGTTGTTACAGAAGGTTCTGACGAAGAAACGGCAGCGGATCATATCTGCGGTTATCTTGAAAGTACAGTTGCAGAGAAAGAACAGTAACCCCGGATTGGATATTTATGGATAAAAGAATGTACTTTATCTATAATCCGCATGCGGGGATGGAGAGGATAAGAAGTAACCTTTTAGATATCATTGATATATTCTCGAAAGCCGGATATGAGGTTACGGTTTATCCCACCAGAGATAAGGGAGATGCCACCAGGGCCACCCTCAATATGAAGGACGGATACGATATCCTCGCCTGCTGCGGCGGAGACGGTACGCTGGATGAAGTTGTTGCGGGAATGATGAAGAGATCCTGCCGTATACCCATAGGCTATGTTCCTGCAGGCAGTACAAATGATTTTGCAAGAACCCTGAAAATCCCCAGGGATATGAGGAAGGCGGCCGGGGTGATCACGGGAGGAAGGGAATTCAAATGTGATATGGGTTCCCTCAATGACAGGACATTTGTATATGTGGCGGCATTCGGGCTGTTTACGGATGTTTCCTACGGAACCGGCCAGGATCTTAAAAATACATTCGGACATCTGGCATATATTATGGAAGCCTTTACAAGGCTTGGGGATATAAAACCCCATCACATGAAGGTCAGCCATGACGGAAAAACAGAAGAAGAAGAACTGGTCTTCGGAATGGTCAGCAATTCCTTTTCGGTTGCCGGAATGAGATTTTTAACAAGATCCGATGTGACACTGGATGACGGTCTTTTTGAGGTCACACTGGTAAGGATGCCTTCCGGAACCATCGATCTGGGTGCAATAGCGACTGCCATGATGAGCGGTGAGTCAAACGATTATGTAAGCTTTTTTAAGGCTTCTGAAATAAGTTTTTCTTCGGGAGAGAGTATTCCGTGGACATTGGACGGGGAATACGGGGGAAGCCTGAAAAAAGCCAGGATCAGGAACAGACACATGAGTCTGGGTATCATGGTACCGCAGGAAGAAATAATTGAAAGTCTGTCACCGTAAGGATCTGTTGAAAAATAGCTTATACAGCAACAGTTCCTAAGAGGTGTTGGACATAAATAATAATAAAGAAAGGAAGGAACTATTATGCCATTAGTAACAACTACCGAGATGTTTAAAAAAGCGTATGACGGAGGATATGCCATCGGAGCATTCAATGTCAACAACATGGAGATAGTCCAGGCTATCACAGAGGCAGCATGGGAGCTGCATTCCCCTGTTATCCTTCAGGCATCCGCAGGCGCAAGGAAGTACGCAAAGCAGGCTTATCTTAAGCACCTTGTAGAGGCAGCAGTGGAAGCTACAAATAATGAGATCCCCATTGCCCTTCATCTGGATCACGGTGCTGATTTTGAAGTATGCAAGGATTGCATTGACCACGGCTTCACTTCCGTAATGATCGACGGTTCTTCAAGGCCTTTTGACGACAACGTTGCAGTATCAAAGCAGGTTGCAGATTATGCCCATGAAAAGGGCGTGGTTGTTGAGGCGGAGCTTGGTACTCTTGCCGGAGTTGAGGATGACGTAAACGTTGCTGCCGAGACAGCACAGTATACCGATCCCGATCAGGTGGTTGAGTTCGTTGAGCGCACAGGCGTTGATTCCCTTGCTATCGCCATCGGAACAAGCCACGGCGCATATAAGTTCAAGCCCGGCACAGATCCCCATATCCGTCTGGATATCCTTGAGGAGATCTCAAAGAGACTGCCCGGTTTCCCCATTGTTCTTCACGGCTCATCTTCCGTTCCCCAGGAATATGTGAAGATCATAAACAGCAACGGCGGAGCTCTTCAGGATGCCATCGGTATCCCTGAAGACCAGCTCAGGGAAGCTGCCAAGAGGGCTGTCTGCAAGATCAACATCGACTCTGATCTGCGTCTCGGCATGACCGCAGGAATAAGGGAGCACATGGCTGCACATCCCGATCATTTTGATCCCCGTCAGTATTTGGCAGACGGACGTACCTATGTAAAGGATATCGTTCACAATAAGATAATCAACGTTCTTGGTT
The DNA here is from genome assembly GCA_946407725.1 of uncultured Lachnospiraceae bacterium. GTDB lineage: Bacteria > Bacillota > Clostridia > Lachnospirales > Lachnospiraceae > NK4A144. The sequence continues at coordinate 10,215 of CAMJPM010000002.1, read as the reverse complement.
CAGAGAACAAGGCCTGATACTAGAAATAACGGTTTTAACAGACTGTGTACTTAAGAAGATGCCCGGTTAACGCCGGGCATCTTATGTGCGATAAGCCGCCAAGCGGGCGCCGTGCTTGCACGAGCGGACATTTGGCGGCCAACGGTCAATCGAGTAGGGGCGATCTTTCCCCTACTCGATTGTGCGATAAGCCGCCAGGTGACAGATGTGCCGGTACGAGCGGACATTTGGCGGCCAACGGTCATTTACAGCCTTAGGAAAAAACGATTCAGAACATGACCGCAGCTTTCGATGGTCTCCCCGGAGGGAGTAAAGCCCATCTTCTCCGCAAACTTAATGGATGGGACATTGTCCGGCCGTATAAATGCGTTCAGTGTGGTAAAGCCAAGGATTTCCCTGGCGTAGCGTATCACTTCGAAACAGACCTCGGTGGCGATGCCCCGGTGCCTGAATGGTGCTGACAGGAGATAGCCTATCTCGGGATCATCAAAGCCTTCACGGTTTGAAATCCCGGCTCTTCCGATGAGACCGCCGGTTTTTCTGTCTATAACGTTCCAGAAGCCGTACCCGAAGAAACCGTACATTTTTTCAATATAGGCCCTCTGGAACTCTGTTTCTTCCTCCTTTGTTGATAAAAGAGGGGGGATAAAGCGCTGAATTTCACTGTCTTCGTACAGTGTAAAGAGACGGTCGATATCACTGAGTGAAAGCTCCCGGATAATGGTTCTTTCAGTAAGGGCTATGGTCCAGGGGATGTTATTCTTCCTCTGGTACATTTTTTCCACAAAATCCCCTGTGATCTCATCGAGTCCTTCGATGATGCACTGGGCATCCCCGGTATCATGAAGTACCGGTGCCCCGGAATCGGGAGACAGAATGATGTAGCCGGTGTCATAAAGCCTTGCAAAATTTATACCGGCTTTGTTGTCGGTTATGGTATATGAATTTGAAGGTACAGGTCCCCGGGAAAAAGGAGTGCAGGGGTCAACTGAATATATACTTACACCGAGAGAAACAAGCTCTTCCATGAGCTCCTGCAAATAAGGGATATTATCACCGGATAAACAGAAGAAACAGTTTTTAAGATCGGTCATTGTTATAATCTGCCTTTAAAAGGGAGGATGCCAGGCGCCGGGCACCTGGCATTATTATGAAAAAGTTTTATATAGTATTTACTACTATGGAAGATGTCGTATCTGTTATAAAGAGTATATCCAAATCTTGTGTACAGAATTCAGGATTCGGATGAAATTTTTTCAAATGTTTTGTAAACATGGTGTGAACAACCCGCCTGTTTATAGCATTTTTGTGGTGGATTTTCATAAAAATGCCATAAATACGTTGACAGAGTGGGATTTCAAGGATATTATCTATAATTGAGTAAAAAAAGTAGCAGACGAAAAGCTGATTTCGCCGGCTATGATTGTTTTTTGGAGGGATTTATCGATGGCAATTAAAAGAAGAGCGGGAGTTACGCTTACTGATGTGAAAGCAGCAGCTTCGTCAAGTGCAACCGAAGTAAAGACTACTGCAGAAAAACCTGCGGAAAAGCCTGTTGAAAAGGCTGCAGAGAAGCCGAAAGCAGCTCCTGAGAAGAAGGAGACAGAGAAGAAAGCACCTGTAAAGAGTGCCGGCAGAAAGAAGGCTGATCCCGAAGCAAAGAAGGCTGATGTAGCAGAAGAAAAGAAGACAGCAGCAAAGAAGACAGCAACAAAGAAGGCTGCTCCCAAGAAGACCGCGGAAAAGAAGACTGCAGATACAGGAAAAGCAGTTAAGTCAAATGATGCTTTTGTGGTACAGTTCAGAGGCCGTGAAGTCAGTGCCGATCAGATCCAGGATCGTTTTAAGGATGTGTGGACAAAGGATTATCTCAGGAAGATGTCCGATGTAAAGGATGTTACTTTTTATATCAAGCCTGAGGATTCAGCTGTTTATTTTGCAGTAAACAGCGGAGAAGATACAGGAAGTTTTGCAATCTGAAAATCGAATGTTTGCGGAGCAGATATTCGATTTTAAACGAGCATAAATATCTGAGATGTTTATGCTATGTACATGGTGAATAGCTATGAATGAAATAATAAAAGCCGGATACGAAAGCATCCGGCTTTCTTTTTCAAAAAAATCCACATATGAAAAGATCACAGCAATTATGTTCCTGCCCCTTCTGGCTGTGGCTCTGTATCTGGTTACAGGCATCCTTTCCCATACATTTGCGGATGTGGACATTCCCAATGAATACAGGGAAAGCGCAAATGTTTTTATGACCATGGAGCTCTTGAAAGGGAATAATCCCTACTCTCTTTCATCCCTTAACGGTGATCTTCCTCCCATGATCTACCTTTACGGTCCCCTTTATTCCCTGATCACAGCAGCTTTTGGCCTGCTATTAAAGGCTGAGGGACTGCTGCCGGATATAGTCCTTCTTCATTATCTGGTGACTTTTGTGTGCATTATCATTACCGCGGCTCTTGGCTTCATGATGACTAAAAAAAGAACCGGGTCACTTACTCTTGGAATGGCGGCCTTTATTTTTCTGATCTATTGCAGCTGGAGATACAACTTTGTGAATGCGGTTCCGGACAGTATGGGACTTACGATCATGGTGCTTATCCTCTATATCCTTTCCGAAAAGGATTTTAAGGGAAAAGAGCTGCTTTGTGCTGTGCTCACAGCGGCCGTATTTTTTACAAAGCAGTATTATCTGCTGATAGCGGGAACCGCTGTGATCTACCTTTTTCTCTGTAAAGGAATAAAGAACACCCTTAAATATCTTATTTCTCTGGCAGTCATTTTTCTTACCACAGCCTTTATCCTCAAAACTACCTGTCCCCTTTATGAGACATATATGCTTTATTTTGCCAAGGGACCCGGAAAGGGTGTGGCCTCCGTGGTAAAACGGGGAAGCGTAAAGATGACCGGAATGGAATACAATTTTTCCCAGATAATGTCTCTGGGAGGGATATTCGTCATGTTCTTCCTCACGGAGCTCCTTTGCTGTGTCTATTTTCTGGTGAGGTTTATAAAGACGTGGCGGCAGAGCGGGGAAGAGACTGCAGCGGGTAATGTTTTTAAGAAGACGGCTCTTGTTTTGGAAAAGACCGGGATAGAGGATTATGACATTCTCATGCTTATCCATATGGCGGTCTCCGGGATCTGTTTATTATATATCGGGCAAAATGACGGGGCCTGGCTTTCTTATTATCTGGAGCTGTTCATGCCCGCACTTATCCTCGGAGCCCTCGCATTATTTAAAAAGACCAGTGATCCCCTTTCCTCCAAAGGATTTTATAAGATAAACCACAGAACCACGCTGCTCATTTTGTCAGGATATCTGCTGATCTTTCTTGGATTTACGGTTTCAAAAGCAGATGAAAGGCTTCCGGTCTCACCTCTGTCTGAAGAAGATTATTCGGAGTGGGAAAGGGCGGAGAACGTCCTTAATGATAATACCGGAGATATGTATCTCTATCCGCTCCTCTCCTATTACGGGATACACCATGATATTTATGTTTATAATACGGGGCAGCCGTTTGTGGTATCCGAAAAATTCTATAAGAGCTACCATAAACACCCGGACATGATGGAAAGATATCCCTATGCGGAGGATATCTTTACCTCCCATTTCGGCTACAGGGAGAAGATCCTGCAAAAGGTACATAACGGTGAGTATTCTGTTGTTTCCTATATCGAAGGAATGGATGAGGTATTCAAAAGGGAGGATCTTTCTATTAAATATAAGAAGAAAGGAACTTTTGCCCTCCGCACCGGGCGGCAGGTCTGGAACGTGGAACTCTGGGTGTTGAAGTAGTTTTGGTGCTGTAAATGGCGTGGTTCTCAAAATAAAGATGCCGGGGTTGAAAAAATGTTGTTGACAAATATGTCGGCGGGTGTTATCGTATGGACTGAAAGTATTAGCACTCAAATTAAACGAGTGCTAACACATGGATCAGGGAAGTGTGTATGGAGTTAAATGAAAGAAAAACCAAAATTCTGGACGCCATAATAAGGAATTATCTTGAGAGCGGAGATCCGGTGGGATCCAGAACCCTTTCCAAGTATCTGGATATAAAGCTTTCGCCTGCAACCATAAGGAATGAAATGTCGGATCTGGAGGAAATGGGTTATATCATCCAGCCCCATACGTCTTCAGGCAGGATACCCTCGGATAAGGGCTACAGGTTCTATGTGGACAGCATGATGGCCGACAGGGAAAAAGAAGTGTCGGACATGCATGACATGGTGGTTGAAAAAGCGGAAGAGCTGTCTGGCCTCTTAAAACAGGTGGCAAAGCTGCTGGCGGACAACACCAATTATGCCGCACTTATATCTTCCCCGCAGATACACAGGAACAAGCTGAAATTCATTCAGCTCTCGAAGGTAGATGACGGGAACATCCTTGCAGTCATCGTGGTTGAGGGGAATATCATCAAGAATAAGATGATAAGCGTCAGTGAACCCATGGATGACGATACGCTCTTAAAGCTGAACCTCTTATTAAATACCCATCTTAACGGGTTAAGCTTAGAGGAGATAAATCTGGGGCTCATTACACTGATAAAGGAAAGGGCTGGCATCCACTCCGACGTGATCGCTTCAGTTATAGATGCGGTTGCGGATGCGGTCAGGGCGGATGAGGACCTGGAGATATATACCAGCGGTGCCAATAATATCTTCAAATACCCTGAGCTGGCGGATAATCAGAAGGCGAGCGAGATCATCAGCACCTTTGAAGAGAAAAACGAGCTGGGACACTTAATATCGGAATCGCTTGCAAAGGACAGTGAAGGGAGAGATGGCCCCGGAACCGGGATACAGGTTTATATAGGGCGTGAATCTCCCATAGAATCCATGAAGGACTGCTCCGTGGTTACAGCGACCTATGAGCTGGGAGACAATATGAAAGGCATGATGAGCATCATCGGGCCAAAGAGGATGGATTATGAAAAAGTGGCACGTGCCCTGAAAACACTGCAGGAACAGCTGGATACACTGTATAAGTGATCCTTAAAGGGTTTATATAAAACAAATATAAGGAGAAAGAAATTGAGTAAGAACCATAAGAAAAAAACTGATGTCCCCATAGAAGGGGGACAGGAAGCCGCATCTGAAGAGACAAAGGATGCCGGTGAAAAAGAGACCGGATCTGATACGGAAGATGTAAGAGCGTCAGAGGATATTGAAATAACCGATGCTTCCCCGGAAACAGGGGAGGAATCCTTAACGGAAGGGGAAGAAAATGATCCGAGAGATGAAAAGATAGCAGAACTGAACGATAAAAACCTGCGTCTCATGGCGGAATTTGAAAATTTCCGTAAGCGCACGGACAGGGAAAAGGAGCAGATGTTTGAAAACGGAGCGAAATCCGTGATAGAAAAGGTTCTCCCTGTAATAGATAATTTCGAAAGAGCCCTTGATATGACAGCAGGTGAGGATCAGGAGAATAAAGAGGATGATCCCTTTATGGACGGCATGCGCAAGGTCTATAAACAGCTGATGGACGAGCTCAATAAAATAGGGGTAAAACCTATTGAGGCCGTAGGAAAGGAGTTTGATCCCGAATTCCACAATGCAGTTATGCAGGTGGACAGTGAGGAATATGACAGCGGCATAGTGGCAAGCGAAATGCAGAAGGGATATTTATACAACGACAGTGTAGTCCGCCATTCAATGGTGGGAGTAGCAAAGTAAGACCAACCGGTAAGAGGAGGAAAAATCATGAGTAAGATAATTGGAATCGATCTTGGAACTACAAACAGCTGTGTAGCAGTTATGGAAGGCGGTAAGCCTACTGTTATAGCAAATGCAGAGGGAGCAAGGACAACACCTTCCATCGTGGCATTCACGAAGAACGGTGAAAGGCTTGTGGGTGAGCCCGCAAAGCGTCAGGCAGTTACAAATGCGGATCGTACCATTGCTTCCATAAAGAGGGATATGGGTACCGATCACGGGCGTTCAATAGACGATAAGAGGTATTCACCCCAGCAGATTTCGGCAATGATCCTTTCAAAGCTGAAGGCAGACGCAGAAAGCTATCTGGGAGAAAAGGTCACAGAGGCTGTTATAACTGTTCCCGCATATTTCAATGACGCACAGAGGCAGGCCACAAAGGATGCAGGGAAGATCGCGGGGCTTGAGGTTAAGCGTATCATAAATGAGCCTACTGCTGCAGCTCTGGCTTACGGTCTGGATAATGAAAAAGAGCAGAAGATAATGGTCTATGACCTGGGCGGCGGTACATTTGATGTGTCAATTATCGAGATAGGTGACGGAGTTATTGAGGTTCTGGCTACCAACGGTGACACACATCTCGGAGGAGATGACTTCGACCAGAGAGTTGTGGACTGGATGGTAAAGACCTTTAAGGATAAGGAAGGCGTGGATCTTTCAAATGATCCCATGGCTATGCAGAGGCTTAAGGAAGCTGCCGAGAAGGCAAAGAAAGAGCTTTCTTCCTCAACCACCACAAATATCAACCTGCCTTTCATCACAGCAACAGCAGAGGGACCCAAGCACTTTGACGAGAACCTTTCAAAGGCAAAGTTTGAAGAGCTGATAAATGATCTGGTTGAGAAGACTGCGATCCCGGTACAGAATGCCATGAAGGATGCGGGTCTCACCAATTCCGATCTCGGAAAGGTGCTTCTGGTAGGCGGATCCACCCGTGTTCCCTGTGTTGTAGATAAAGTAAAGGCCCTTACGGGACAGGAACCCAGCAAGAACCTTAATCCTGACGAGTGCGTGGCCATCGGCGCTTCTATCCAGGGCGGAAAGCTTGCGGGAGACGAGGGCGCAGGAGATGTACTGCTCCTTGACGTAACTCCTCTTTCACTTTCCATTGAGACCATGGGAGGCGTGGCTACAAGGCTTATTGAGAGAAATACCACCATTCCCACAAAGAAGAGCCAGGTATTCTCCACTGCGGCTGACAATCAGACAGCGGTTGATATCAATGTTCTTCAGGGTGAGAGACAGTTCGCAAAGGATAATAAGTCCCTGGGACAGTTCAGACTGGACGGTATCCCTCCCGCAATGAGAGGTGTGCCTCAGATCGAGGTTACTTTTGATATAGATGCAAACGGTATCGTTAATGTATCCGCCAAGGATCTGGGAACAGGCCATGAGCAACATATCACCATCACCGGCGGCTCAAATATGTCTGATGACGATATCAACAAGGCTGTACGCGAGGCTCAGGAATACGAGGCTCAGGACAAGAAGAGGAAGGAAGCCATTGATGCAAGGAATGACGCAGACTCCTTTGCTTTCCAGACAGAGAAGGCATTGAATGATGTGGGAGACAAGCTGGAAGCCAATGACAAGACCGAGGTACAGGCTGATCTCCAGTCCTTAAAGGATATACTTGCAAAGCATCCTGATGCTTCCGCAATGTCTGACGCTGACGTGGATGAGATAAAGGCAGCCCGTGAGAAGCTTGAAAAATCTGCCCAGAAGCTCTTTACAAAGGTTTACGAAGCAGCTCAGGCAGCTGGTGCGGCAGGTCCGGGTCCCGATATGGGAGCGGCACAGAATAGCACTGGCAGTGATAACGGCGGAAATGATGCAGGTCCCGATGTTGTGGACGGTGATTACCGCGAAGTATAAGAATAGGGATGATGATATATGGCTGAACAGAAACGGGACTATTACGAGGTTCTGGGCGTCGACAGGAATGCTGATGATGCCGCGATAAAAAAAGCATATCGTGCCCTTGCCAAAAAATACCATCCGGATATGAATCCGGGGGATAAGAATGCCGAGGCCAAGTTCAAGGAGGCTTCAGAGGCCTATGCGGTTCTTTCGGATCCGGATAAGAGAAGCCAGTATGACCAGTTCGGGCATGCTGCCTTCGACGGGCCCGGGGGCCGGGGAGGCTTTGACTTCAGCTCTGCTGATTTTGGAGATATTTTCGGGGATATATTCGGAGATTTCTTCGGCGGGGGTTCCAGGAGCAGGGCCAGTCAGAACGGCCCCATGAAGGGTGCAAATTTACGTACTTCTGTCCGGATATCCTTTGAGGAAGCGGTATTCGGCTGTGATAAGGAAATAGAGCTTACATTGAAGGATCCCTGCAAGAACTGTAACGGCACGGGGGCAAAGCCCGGTACCAGTCCGGTGACCTGCTCCAAGTGCGGAGGCAAGGGACAGGTGGTATTTACCCAGCAGTCGCTGTTTGGAACGGTAAGAAATGTTCAGACCTGTCCTGACTGCAGCGGCACCGGAAAGGTTATAAAGGAAAAGTGTCCGGAGTGTTATGGCACCGGATATATCTCCTCCAGGAAAAAGCTCTCCGTTACCATACCTGCGGGAATCGACAATGGGCAGATGGTGCGCTTAAGGGAGAAGGGAGAACCCGGAAGGAACGGCGGACCCAGAGGAGATCTTCTGGTGGAGGCTGTGGTTTCCAGGCATCCGATCTTCCAGAGGCAGGACTACAATATCTACTCCACAGCGCCCATAAGCTATGCGCAGGCGGCTCTGGGAGGGGATGTGCTTATTGATACGGTTGACGGCAAGGTAGTATATACGGTAAAGCCCGGCACCCAGACAGATTCAAAGATAAGGCTGAAGGGCAAGGGTGTTCCTTCCCTCCAGAATAAGGATGTGAGAGGAGACCACTACGTTACTCTGGTGGTACAGGTTCCTGTAGGTCTGACCTCCAGTGCGAAGGATCTTCTGAAACAGTTTGACGCTCTGACCGGGGATTCCCTGCATGAGGTGGAAAAGAAGATCGGTACGGGAGATAACAAAGATAAGAAGAAAAAGAAGAAGGGGTTGTTTTAACCCCTTCTTTTGGAGGTTTAAATGAAGAAAACAGCGCTTATAATGGCAGGCGGCCATGGAGAGAGGTTCTGGCCCAGAAGCCGACGAAATCTTCCGAAGCAGTTTCTGTCCCTGACAGATGACGGAAAGACACTGATCCAGCTTACGGTAGAGAGGATCAGCGTTCTGGTGGAGAGGAAGGATATTTTTATCTCAACAAACAGGGATTATGAAGATCTTATCCGGGAGCAGCTGCCGGATATTCCTCCGGACAACATACTTTTTGAGCCTGTGGGGAGGAATACAGCGCCCTGTATAGGAATGGCCGCAGAGTTTGTATCGAAAAAATACTCCGACGCCGTTATGATGGTGCTGCCCAGCGATCATCTCATTAAATATACAAAGATATTCCAGGATACCTTAAATGATGCCTGCGAAATTGCCGAACAGGGGTCAAATCTGGTGACCATCGGCATCACACCGGACTTTCCCGAGACTGGCTACGGCTATATAAGGTTTGACCCGGATAATTCCATGGGAAGAGGCTACAGTGTGAAAAGCTTTACGGAAAAGCCGGAGCTGGAGGTAGCAAGGGAATACGTAGCCAGCAAAGAGTATCTGTGGAACTCAGGAATGTTTGTATGGAAGGCTTCATCCATACTTGAGCGCTTTGAAAAGCTAATGCCGGATGTTTATGAACAGCTGGAGATAATAAGGGATGCGGTGGGGACCTCAGGGCAGACAGAAAAAATAGAAAAAATTTTTCCGGAATTCCCCTCAATTTCCATAGATTATGGTATAATGGAAAAGTCAGAGAACATCTATACCATTCCAGGTTCCTTTGGCTGGGACGACGTGGGATCCTGGCTGGCCATGGAGCGGATAAGGAATACCAACGAATTCGGAAACATTGTGGACGGTGATGTGATCACCATAAATACCACGGATTCCATAATAGTCGGAAAGAAAAAGCTTATCGCCTGCGTTGGAGTAAAGGATCTGGTGGTGGTGGATACGGATGATGCCACGCTTATATGCGGCAAGGACTCCACCAATGACATAAAGAAGGTGATAGAGAATCTGAAGGTATGTAACAGAAATGAATATTTGTAGATTGTATTTAAATTAATACAAAAAGGGGGTTAAGAAAACCATATTTGCTCCGATAAATATGGTGTAAACAAAAATGCAGGGGTTTCCGGAAGCCAGGTAATGGGCTAACCCAGGGGGCGCATGAAGGCGGAAAGAAATCTGCAGTATAACAAAAATTAAATCAAGTACCTACCGGGAAAGGAGTCCCGGTCAGTAAAAAACATGGAGGTAACATTATGGTAGTACAGCACAACATTACAGCAATGAACTCAAACAGAATGCTTGGGATCACAAAGAACCAGCAGGCTAAGTCAACTGAGAAGCTTTCTTCAGGTTACAAGATCAACCGTGCAGCAGATGATG
>CAMJPM010000001.1 GCA_946407725.1 uncultured Lachnospiraceae bacterium | reverse complement strand
TCTAATGACCGAATGCGCGTATCTATTCAGAATCCGGAGGGTTCTGAATAGATACGAAAAGAGAAAGAAAAGAGGAGGACCACCGGCCTGGCCCGGGATATTGAGAATTCTACCCTGGCAGAGATAAAGGAGCTTATGGATAATGACACGGAGGAAAAGTCCGGGTCTTATAAGCTCATGGAGAAGGCGGCCGTAAAGCTCCTTATCAATTATAAAAAGAAGAATACAAAGATCAGGAATGATGGAAGGGGCAGGATCATGGATTACGGTGATCTCCTGGATATGTCCGAATGTGCCGTGCGGGATTACAGGGTGACCCATACAAAGCTTTTCCATTTTACAAAAGCCGGGAGAGAGAGATACAGGATAAGCTGCCGTCTTCAGGAGCTGATCCTTTCCCTCAGGAAAGATATAAGAAATATTGACCAGGTAAAGAGGGAGATCGGCAATATATTTGAAAATAATGAGATTGTGGAAAAGGGAGCTAAAGAGGTGGGCGGTATCATAAGGATGTTTGCCGGAGATCCGCTTAAAGAAGGGAAGGACACAGAGAAGGAAAAGGAGAAGGAAAAGGAAAAGGATATTTTTGAACAGCAGCTTGACGGGGTAACAGTAAAACACCGGTACGGAGATATAAGGGATACCATAGATTCCTTTAAGAAAAAGTATAAGGATTTTGAGGAAAAGAAGGAGTACATTGAGAAGATTCCGGGTATAAAAGATAAGGAAAAAGAAATTGCCGCTTATGTACAGAGACAGGTGATAGAGCATTTTTCCAAAGCCATGTTTGAAAGAGGAGGCTCACTTAAGGGAATGTGGCCTGCTCTTCAGAAGGGATATGAAAGACAGAAGAGCATTAAGCTGGAGGATCTGAAAAAGGACACTCTTGAGAAGCTGATAAAGGAAAAAAAGGTTCCTCTGGGATATACGTTTACCGAGGAGGATATTAAGAGCCATAAATACTGGAGCGAGGAGGATGAGGAGCTTACAAATGAGGAAATGGTAAAGGCTGCGTCCGATACGGCCAAGGATTACTTTGAAGGGATACTGAATGGTATCTTCGGGAAGGAAAAGACGAAAGCCCTTCTTGACACTGCAGCGGGGATCCAGAACTTTACGGAGGCCTTCAGGGATAAGATGATCTATGTTTCAGCCATGATAGGAACGGTAAAGAGTTACGGCAATATGATCCTCGATATTGCGAAGCGGGCCGAAAACAAGAAGAAGCTGTCCGAAGGCTTTGAAAGAGCTGACAATTTGGAAGTGAAGCAAGAGGATAAAAAGACATTAAATGATGCCGGAAAATTCCAGACAGAGGAGCAGAAGGAGCTGACAAAGTTTACTGCAGAGCATCACCGTGACATGGAGAAGATGGCTGGGAAGACTGCGGATACCATTCAGAATATCGAGATATCCCGGGATGTATTAAATATCGCGATCCAGACCGGACAGCTCATTGCCCAGGGATACGGTGTCAGCAGCACTCTTACAAAGCCGATAGTCAGTGCGGTAAGGATGGGAGTGGATTTTGCGCTGTATATAGCCAGGACCTTAAAGGACCACTCCATGCTGGAGGACTATTATAAAAACACAGCCCAGGGCAGGGCCGAATATGAGTCCATTGTCAGGGGTACCAATGATACCTTCGGGAAGGACAGGACGGATGAGATCAATTCCGATATGAAGAAGGGTAATATACTGAATATCATGAGGATCGGTAAGGGATATGAAAACCTGGATGAGCTTGTAACGGATACAGGAATGAAGATGGCCACATCCGTGGCATTTTCAGCCAGCGGCTTTAACCCCGTTATGGAAAACAAGATCATGACGTCAACAGTCATGGTGGTCCTGGGGCTTCGGGACAAGATCGGAAAGACAGATAATAACACCATCAACAGTATATTTAATGCCATGAAGGCAGCATGATATATAACTCCGGCGGACTTAAAATCCGCCGGAGTTTACAATATCTGCCACAAATACAGTTTCTATTATGATCTTTCTGGCGGCTTCTGTTCCTTAACCGGCTGTTGGGCCTTTGCCCTCTTTATCTTGCGGAAAGCCTTCCTGCCGCCCAGATCAAGACCTTCTTCCTTTTCCAGGGTCACCAGGTTTAACTTCCTTATATTATCTTTTTTAATGCTCTTATCATTATGAAGCCCTACTATGTATTCGTGGGCAGCCCTGGGATCCAGTGTGCCGTATGCCAGTACTGCCTTTTTATAAAACGGGTTTTCCCGGTTTTCAGGCTTACCGAGAAAGTCTTTCAGTTCCTTTAATGCATTTTTTCTGGTGTACTTTGCAAAATTCTTTAAGTAGGAGCTGGATTCCTTGTTGAACCTGATAGCAGCCTGCTCATCTAATTGGTTATCTCCCCTCAGGGCATATTGAGCCTGATCATTGACAGATAACGCATCGATCAGATCTTTTCTGTATGCATTGAGGTTCCTGAAGGTTTTTACTATCTCGCTTTGAGCTTCTCTTGGATCATCGGATCCAAGAAGTTTGCTTAAATTACTGGCTTCCGCTAATAAGGCGTCTTCTTCCCTGTAGCCGGCCTGCTCCTTTACCCGGAGCACCTCCTCCACAAGCCCCTTTTGTCCGTAGCTGTCGGTCTTTAAGTACCAGCGCTGGCTCCCGACTGCCTCCACTTCATTTAAGAGATCCAGATCCGCCATCTGCCTGTGCATGAAGTTTGTAAATTCATGGACATTGTGGAAGGAGGTATTGTCAGCCTTCTCGCCATGAAGAGCTGCAATATTCATGTCGGCAAAATTCTCCTTTGCCCACCCCGGATCCAGCTCATTTGCAAGAGTGAACATTATATTGAACCGGTTATTATCGAATTCTTTTTTGGAGTGCTTATGTATCCTGTCATACTTAGGATCCGTAAGCCACTTCTTTACATCATCCGTAAGACGCTGCCTGTCCTCCTGTGTTGCGGTGCCATCCTTAAACTTATCGAGGCTCTTCTTTATATCCTTATACTGGCTCGAATCAAAGTGGAAAGCGGAATCTGCGGCATCCAGCATATTCCTGACCGCATTGATGGCCCTGTCGGTCTTTAGCCCCGTTTTAGCTTCGAGGGTGGTCTCCTTTCCGGCCCGCACGATATCTACCTCCTTTTTCAGTCCCGCAACACCGGAATTAAGGTAGACATCCACCTTCTCCACAAACTCGGTATCGATCAAAAGCTTATTCTGCTTTGGCGGAGTTACGCTGTTCGCATCCCGTTTGAGGTCATTGTAGACTATGGGATCTACAGTCTCCTTTAATTCCTCTATTTCCTGTTTTACTTTTTCCGCAGCCTCAACCTTTGCTTCGGCGGCAGCGAGCTTTATCTCATAGGCAAGGGGCATGCCTCCGGCTTCGGTCGCAGGATTGACATTTTCGAAAAAACCTACCGGATCGGTAATTTCAGTCCTTAGATCGATCGGGACGTCGTCGAGACCTCCGAACTTTTCCCTCTCTGCCCAGACCTTCGGGAGCTTTTTCGCCAGATTATCATAGATCTCAGCCCTCTTTTCCGGATCCTTTTCATAGGGCTTTGAAAGCACCTTGTCCTTAAGATATCCGTTCAGATCCTTAATAGCATCAACAAAAGGCTTGTACTTTTCTCCTTCCTTTTCCAGCTTATTAATGGCATTATCTATACGATTGCCGGTTTCCCAGAGATGGGTATATAGCCCCAGCTCTTCCATAGGCCATCCGTTCTGCCTTGCCTCTCTCCGTGGTGTGATATACCTTAAGACACTCTGAAGCGCCCTGCTCCCTGAGATCATATCCTCAAAGGAAGAATCCGAATCACCGGACTGTCCAAGCATTGTCCTCATGTTATCGTGTACAAAATCAGGATTTTCCTTCTGTTTTGCCATGAGGTCTTTTGTCAGGTTTTCGATCACAGAGTATTGCTCATCGATCCTTTGCCAGTATTTGTTTTCTTCGTCAGGGGTTAATCTGCCCTTCTGCTGTGCAGAGTAGAAATCTCCCCAGATCTCCTTAAGCACATACTGGGCATTGACGATCTTGTGTATCGGGAATATCTCTGCTTTTTCTTCAATTTCTGAAATGGTATAATTCCTGGTCTTTCCCGGGATGATAGGGTTTTTCTCCCGGTCGATCTCCCTAACCGGTGCCGAGTAATTCGCTTCTCCGATCTTTATTAAGGGCTCTGCAGCGTTTATCTTCATTGAGGCTGTCCCTTTTAGGGCGTTTTTCAAATAGCTTTTCAGGGGCTGCAGGTTTACCGTGTTAACCACCTGTTTTTCTTCCAGCATTAGGGCTTCTATCCGGTCAACACCCTTGTCTACAACCTTTAAGACCTCCTTCAGTCTGTCAGCGAAGGGAGCATTCAATAATCCGCCTTTTATGTTAAAAGGAACAGCATAGGCTGTTTCCAGTGCTTTCTTTTCCTCAGGGTTCAGGTTTTCCTTCTTAAGGAGAGCATTATCAGGATCAAAGTTTAAGGAATCATAAGCATAAGGCATAATGAGACCGACTATGCACTTCATGATCTCTTCCTTCTGCTGATCGCGGTTCAGATTGCCCGGAGAGCGGAGTACGGAGTTTAGGCGGTCCACATACTCATTCTGCCTGTCATAGGCTTTACCCTCATCAATGCTTTTGTCTACATCATCCGATAGCTTATTGTAATCAAAGCCGGGGATAAGAACCTCTGCTATTATTTTTATCTTCGCACCAAATCCGCCTGTTTCGGCTTTTCCCAGATTGGATACATTCTTTCCGGGTGCCTCAAGCTTCCTCATTTTCAGAGCTGTCTCCACGTTCTGAAGGAGCTTGTGATCCTTTGACACATTGAACCTGGAATCCGGATGGGTCAGTATATCAAGAGCCTTATGATAGTCGTCAGTACGTCCGTTCTTTGCCTTAAAGGCTGTCCATTCCTTTTCACCTATGCAGGATCTTACGGCATTTGCAAACTGCAGGGTATCCCCTCCCAGGGAATCCTGCATCGCCACTATATGATCATGGGCATAGGGATCAACAGAAACAATGTTATTCAGTTCTGCGTCCTTTTGTTTAAGCGCTGCAAGATATTGAAGGTCTTTACTCTGTTCAGCCTCCGTATATTCCTTGTCAGGGTGTTTGGCTGCAATTTCACGGATCTTTGACGGATCCCTTAAAAAAGCCTTTTCAGTTTCGGAGAGCTCATGCTGCAGTGCAAGACTGATACCTGTCTTCAATCCCTCGATCTCACGGAAGCGCTTCTTTAAGCCGTCAGGAACAGCATCCACTGCTTCCGCAAGGGATGTAAGGAGTTCCTTGCGTCTCTCCGCAGTTTTCGGCTCCTCAGAAAGCAAAGCATTGAGCTTGTTTTCAAATTCACTTACAGCATTCCGTTCTTCCTCTGAATAACGGGGATTTGAAGGCTTATTTCCAGCCTCTTTATTAGCGTCATATTCATCCCATGCCCGATCCAGGTTATTCATGTTCCTTTTGAAAGCGGGAATGAGACCTGCCATTTTTCCTATAGCAGTGATGTCAGCCATGGCCCAGCCGTTTTCGATAAGCTTTCTCCTGGCCTTATGCGTTGCTTCCCATTTGAAAAAAGTGCTCCTGTTTCCTATGGCATCTGTCTGTGCTTCATTTGCCTCCCTTGGAAAAGCCTCTTTTACATTCTCATTTTTAATGTTTTTCCTGATCTTATCGATAGAATAAAGACATTCGGAGCCTAAAGAGAGCATTTCCTCCCTGATCTGCATCTCATCATCAAGGCCCGTCGTTTTTTTGTCCGCTTTGTTATAGTATTCGCTTTCAGCGTTCAAAAGACGGGTTCCCCAGAGAGCAGGGGCAGTTAAAGGCAGCAGCGGATTTAAGCGTGCATAGTCGCTTACATAACTCTTATCAGCACCCTTCTTAACCCCCACGCCATAGGGCTTTATACCGGGGATGATGCCCTTTATGGACTTTACGGCATTGGTATAATCACCAAGGGTCAGGTTCTCCATCATCAGGTTGCCGTTTATTGCATAATCTGTCAGGTTGCGGATGATCTCCAGGTTTTCCCTGATGAAATCCTTATTTCCGTATACACTGCCTGCAGGAGGATAGCCCTTCATTTCTTCTCTAAGGGCAGTATTCAGCTTTCTTAAGCCTTCATCTATCCTTTTTTCGGCTTCCTCGGAATAGACAGATGATTTAACGATGTTGTCTCCATCTCCCTGTATCTGGAACTGGCCGGTATTATTTGGATTATTGCTTTCATTTAATGCCATGGCTTCGGCAAATATGGTATTCACTTCATCGAAGTATTTCTGCCATTTGCTTTTTTCTTCCGGTGTGGCGGCAGCATTTACCAGCCCTTGAAAGGAGGACTGAAGCATAGACATGATCTCGCCACTATGCCTGAAGCCGGTCTTATAGAGTTCGATCCCGTCTTTCTTTAAGTTATTTGCCAGATCGTTATATGCCTTCTTCAGTTCGGCGGGACCGGAGAATATTTTTCCCTCAAGAGGCTTTGTTTTCTCCTCAAAGATCTTACGCTTATCCTTATTCAGATTTGAAGGTACATCAAATACAAATGTTAATCCCATGTTTTGTCTGTGCCGTTCCTTTCCAGTAATTGTTATCCTGCCGCCCGATATGAGCGGCGTGAACCCTTTGGTGCCGCACTCTTTAGGCGGCATAATAGAAAGTTTGAAGGTTTATATAAAAACGGAATATACTGCTTCCTGCTATTATATACAGACGAGTCAAAAAAATGCGCCCGGTCTCCCGGGAAAACAAAGCTTCGCGGGAAAACTGTCCCTCATTTCTCCTCAAGCCATAAAGTCCGCTCCTTGTTGCGCCGCCGGTGCTCGTCTGTTACAATAACCGTATCTGTTCAGAGCTCTCCGGATCCTGAACAGATACGCGCATTCGGCTCATTAAGGACAGGGGTTTTTTGTTTTCATGGTTTCTATTAAGGATGTGGCAAAACACGCAGGCGTGGCGATCTCAACGGTTTCCAAGGTTTTAAATAACTATCCAAATGTTACCGAGGCCACAAAACTCAAGGTCAATCAGGCTATAAAGGAACTGAATTATGTTCCCAACTCCATAGCAGCGGCGCTTTCTTCCAAACATTCGGGAAGGGTGGCGCTTCTTATGGACCCCATGCGTCAGACCCAGGCGGTGGATCAGGTTTATATGCAATATATGCTGGGAGCTCTGGACTGTGCAAAAGAGCTGGGAATGGATGCCATAACCGTCTTTTTCAGCATGCTTGAGGGAATGAAAGCAGATGATATCACCAGATATCTCCGCAGCCAGGGTGTCCAGTGTATGGTGGTCTTCGGGCTTTCCCAGGAGGACAGGATAATAAGGGAGCTTATTCAGGAAGAGGACTTCTTCACGGTGGTGGTGGATGCCCCCTTTGTCACCGACGGAATAACCACTGTGAGTATAGACAATGAGCAGGCCCAGTATGATGTGGCGGTTAAGACCATCGGGGACAACATACTAAAGCTTGAGAAAGGCCATGGCCCCCAGACAGTGCTCTATATTGCAGGAAAGGGCACGAACTACGTGACAGCTGACAGGACTAAGGGAATGAAGAGGGCCGCGGAGGATCTGGGCGTCTCCTTAAGCATAAGATACGGGGATTTTTCGGAGGCAAAGGCCAGGAATATCGCTTTTGTCACGGGTAAGGATAAGGATGTGATAGTCTGCGCCTCGGATCTTATGGCTATCGGTGCCATGAATGCCCTCACGGAGCTGGATATCTTTCATCCTGTATGCGGCTTTGACGGCATTACCCTCATGGGTTATGTGGGCCATCAGATGAATACGGTCCAGCAGGATTTTTATGATATAGCAAGTACTGCCGTAAAAGAGGCGAAAAGGCTGATGGACGGCGAAAAGGGCCGTCAGGTGATAATGCCCCACAAGCTGGCGAGGCTTGAGTATCTGGACATTATCCGGTGAGAATAAAACGGTTTTGAAAAGTTTAAAAATTTTTTGAAAAGGCACTTGCGGAAAACGTTTTCTTGTGTTAAGTTCATGAAAGAGCCGGTTAAACCGGTATATTTTGAAGAGTAACAATAAAAATATGTATAGGAAAAGGTGAAAAATGGATATCAGAAACGATTTTGACAAACTGGCAAGGAAATTATACGGAAGACCCGTACATCAGTGTACCTCCCATGAGCTATATCACGTGCTCTTACAGCTTACAAAGGATAAGATCGGTGAAAGAAAGGAGCCGGAGGGAGACAGGAAGGTCTATTATATCTCGGCAGAGTTCCTTATCGGAAAGCTTCTGACAAACAACATGATAAATCTCGGCATCTATGATGAGATTGAAGCTGTATTAAATGAGAGCGGCAAATCCCTTACGGAGATCGAGGAAGAGGAGATGGAGCCCTCTCTCGGAAACGGTGGACTGGGAAGGCTGGCGGCCTGCTTTATGGATTCCATCGCCACTCTGGGGCTGCCCGGATCAGGGATAGGACTTAATTACCACTTCGGTCTGTTTAAGCAGGTTTTCAGGGATTATCTGCAGAATGCTGAAAAGGACGGCTGGATCAACGACCACTGCTGGTTAAATAAGACAGATGTCACTTATGACATAAAATTTGGTGACGTGACTGTAAAATCCAGAATGTACGATATTGACGTGGTGGGTTATGAGAAGGGCTTAAGCAAGCTCCATCTCTTTGATGTGGAGTCCCTGGACGAGTCCCTGGTAAAAAGCGGGATAGATTTTGACAAGACGGATGTATTAAAGAACCTTACCCTCTTCCTCTATCCCGACGATTCAGACGAAGCCGGAAATCTCTTACGTATCTATCAGCAGTATTTCATGGTATCAAACGGGGCAAGGCTCATAATTAAGGAGATGAAGGATAAGGGTTATGATCTCCATGATCTGAACAAGCATGTGGCCATACAGATAAATGATACCCATCCCACAATGGTAATCCCGGAGCTTATCCGTATCCTGACCCAGGAAGAAGAGTTCACGATGGATGACGCCATCGATGTGGTTTCAAAGACCTGTGCTTATACAAATCACACCATCCTTGCGGAAGCCCTGGAAAAATGGCCCCTTGATTTCCTGGAAAAGGTGGTGCCCGTTCTGGTGCCTATCATCAAGGAGCTGGCAAACAGGATAAAGAAGGCCCACAGGGATCAGCCGGGGATCTGGATCATCGATGATGCCAAAAGAGTACATATGGCCCATATCGATATCCACTACGGATATTCAGTAAACGGTGTTGCGGCCATCCATACCGATATCCTTAAGAATACGGAGCTGAATGCCTTTTATAAGCTCTATCCCGAAAAATTCAACAATAAGACAAACGGCGTGACCTTCAGGCGCTGGCTCTTAAAGTGCGACAGGCCCCTTGCAGCCTTCCTGGATAAGACCATTGGCGGGGACTACAGAAGGGATGCGGACAGACTTAAGGACCTGTTAAGGTATAAGGATGACGCTGCCGTATTAAAGGAGCTGGAGGACATTAAGAGGACCAATAAGGAGGAGCTGAAGAGATTTGTGAAGGCTCATGAGGGCATCGATCTCGACACGGAATCCATTTTTGATATACAGGTAAAGCGGCTTCACGAGTACAAGAGACAGCAGATGAACGCCCTTTACATTATTCATAAGTATCTTGAGATAAAAGGCGGAAAGATCCCGAAGCGTCCCATAAGCTGTATTTTCGGTGCAAAGGCCGCACCCGCCTATGTGATCGCAAAGGATATAATTCACCTTCTGCTGGTATTGCAGCAGATCATAAATAATGATCCCGATGTAAATAAGTATCTGAAGGTGGTCATGGTCACAAATTACAACGTAACCTATGCAGAAAAGCTTATCCCTGCCTGCGATGTATCAGAGCAGATCTCCCTCGCTTCCAAGGAGGCATCCGGAACTTCAAACATGAAGTTTATGCTTAACGGAGCAGTTACCCTTGGTACGGATGACGGTGCCAATGTGGAGATCCACGACCTGGTGGGGGATGACAATATCTACATCTTCGGAGCGGATTCCGACACTGTTATCAAGCATTACGAACTGGCCGACTATGTATCAAAGGATATCTATGAAAAATCCGAGGTGGTAAAGGAAGCTGTGGATTTCATAGTTTCCCCCGAGTGTCTGAAGGTCGGACATAAGGAGAATCTGGAAAGGCTCTATAATGAGCTCTTAAATAAAGACTGGTTCATGACCCTTCTGGATCTTGAGGACTATATAAAGGCCAAGGACAGGATCTTTGAGGATTACGAGAACAGGGAGAAATGGCGCGCCATGATGCTTGTGAATATAGCAAACGCAGGCTTCTTCTCAAGCGACCGCACCATATCGGAATACAATAAGGATATATGGAAACTGTAAGGTATTTTAGAAGCGGGCTTTAAATGGCGTGGCTCTCTGAATGAGCAGATGAGGGAGGTATCATGGGATCTAAACGTGCAGTCGTGTCGCTGGGGCACAACGCTCTTGGTTATACTACAGCCGAACAGTGGGATGCGGTAAAGCATACCGCCAAGGCGCTGGCTGACCTCAGTGAGGAGGGATACGCCCTGGCCATAACCCATTCAAACGGGCCCCAGGTGTCCATGATACATAAGGCCATGACGGAGCTTCGGCGTATTTATCCGGATTATTCCCCGGCAGCCATGTGCGTGTGCTCCGCCATGAGTGAGGGATATGTGGGTTATGATATCCAGAATTCCTTAAAGGGCGAGCTCCTTTCCAGGGGCATCAGCAGGAATGTGGCAACGGTGCTGACCCAGGTCACGGTAGACCCCTATGATGATGCGTTTTACCACCCTTCAAAGGTGATAGGCCGGCATATGACGGCTGAGGAGGCCGCCATGGAGGAGAGAAAGGGCAACTATACAAAGGAGGATCCCGGAAAAGGATATCTCAGAGTGGTAGCCACTCCCAAGCCCCTTGAGATAGTAGAGATAGATGCCATAAGGCTGTTATATGACGCAGGGGTTATAGTCATAGCAGCGGGGGGCGGCGGCATTCCCGTAATAGAGCAGAACTGTGTGTTAAAGGGCGCCAGTGCGGTCATTGAAAAGGACAGCATAGCCTCGCTGCTTGCCAAAAAACTGGAGGCTGACAGGCTCATTATCCTGACGGGAGTGAACTGTGTCAAAAAGAATTTTTGCCGGGAAAATGAGGAAGACTTAAGGCAGCTTACTGTTTCGGAAGCCAGAAAGCTCATGGAGGAAGGACAGTTTGAAGAGGGAACCATGAAGCCCAAGATCGAGGCGGCCATAGATTTTCTCTCCGCAAGGAGTGATGCGGAAGTCCTGATCACCGGTATGGATGAAATAGAAGACGCCATTGCAGGAAAGAACGGAACGAGGTTAATAAAGGATGCTTTTTAATTCCCTTGCTTTCCTTGTGTTTCTGCCGGCAGCCTTTATCCTCTACTGGATAGCGCCGCAGAAAACAAGATGGATAGTGCTGCTCATCATAAGCTATTATTTTTATATGGCAGCAAGTCCCAGATATGTGCTGCTGCTCCTTTTTACCAGCTTTATTATCTGGGGTGCATCCATTCTCATAGATAAAGCACGTCCGGACCAGGGCGCCCTGAAAAAGGGCGTGCTGGTCATTACGCTTTTATTGTGCTTCGGGCTCCTTGTGTTTTTTAAATATTATAATTTTGCGGCAAACAGCATTGTTGGGATCATGGGACTCTTTTCCATGCATATTGAGCCCCATCTCTTAAATCTGATGATGCCGGTGGGGATCTCCTTTTATACCTTTCAGTCCACCAGCTATCTCATTGACGTATATAAGGGAAAGAGCGTTCCCCAGAGGAATTTTGCCCGGTTTGCGCTTTATGTTTCCTTCTTTCCCCAGATAATAGCGGGACCTATCGGGCGCACAAACGAGCTGATGCCCCAGCTGGAGGCTGAAAGGAAATTTGACTACGACCTGGCGGTATCGGGTCTCAGAATGATGCTCTGGGGTTATTTTAAGAAACTGGTGATCTCGGACGCCCTTGCAAAATACGTGGATCTGATATACGGAAATGTGCCATACTATTTCGGAATGACCTTTATTATGGCATCCGTCATGTATACCTTCCAGATCTACTGTGATTTTTCGGGGTATTCCGATATAGCCATAGGGACGGCCCGGCTCTTTAATATAGAGCTTATGCAGAATTTTAAGAGCCCTTATTTTTCTTCATCGGTAAGGGAATTCTGGTCCAGATGGCATATCTCACTTTCCACCTGGTTCAGGGATTATGTATATATACCTCTGGGTGGCAGCAGAAAGGGAACGGCGCGGAAACGCCTTAATCTTATCATTACCATGCTGGTTTCCGGATTGTGGCACGGTGCTAACTGGACCTTTGTGCTGTGGGGAGGTCTCCACGGCCTTTATCAGGTAATAGAGGACGTGCTGCGGGGGATCTTTAATAAAGGGAAGAAGGATTCGGAAAAGAAGACGGGAATTGTATCCCTTATTTTCCATACAATCCTGACCTTTGGCCTTATTGATATAGCCTGGATATTTTTCAGGGCGGATACGGTGTCGGATGCCCTGTTTATACTTACACACCTGCATAACGGTGTGGTACTTCATTTCTTTGATGCCTGGAAAAAGATGACCGTGGATATGCTGATCACAACGGTGGGACTGTGGAAGCTCTTTGCGGCTGTGGTGGTTTTGATGGTTTATGACTGGTTTTCGCTGAAACACGATATCCCGAGGGAAATGTCCCGATGGAAGACACCGGTAAGGTGGCTCCTCTACGTGGGAGTGACTGCCCTGATAATCATCAATAAGCTCCACGGCGGCACCACACAGCAGTTCATCTACTTTAATTTCTGAAAAGCGGATTATAAATGCCGCGGCTTTCAGAATTATTTGGCAGTACGGGGGACAGGCAATGAAGCTATTCATTAAAAAATGCACAGTGTTTTTCCTGATACTCTGCCTTATCTTCTTTCCGTTGGGAGTGGGGCTGGATCCCTATAATATCTTTCACTGGAGACATATCAGGAATAACGGTGTGGAACCGAACAAAAGCTATGTGAAGATGATGAATATCATAAATAACCCGGAAAGGTTTGATTCCTTCCTCTTTGGTTCCTCCAGGGCAGGCTTTTTTGACGTATCAAAAATGAATGACGGAAAATACTACGATATGGCATATTCCGAAGGGCTTCCGGGGGAACATCTTCAGAACATCAAAGATATGCTGGACCGGGGAATAAAGATAAAGAATATCACCATGGGAGTGGACGACATCTCATATTTCGTGGATCCGGATTTTCACTCTGACCAGCTTTACCGCAAAGCTTTTCCCTGGGACGGCACTCTTTCGGACAAGGCGGGCTTCTACCTTTCATATCTGGATCTCATTACACTGTCCCAGTCCATAGAAGTCATAATGGACCATAAAAATACCGATCCCGGGTATGGGGAGAGACTGCTTGAAACCGGCACGGAAAACCTAAGCATCAAAACGGATTTCCACTACGACAAGACAGATCCCACCTGGTCTGATTATTATTATCCCAGGGAGAAAAGCCTGGAAGAGATAGCGGAGATCGTTTCAATATGCAGGGATAACAATATTAATTTAAGGATATTCACCAATCCCATAAACGGTTATACTTATCAAAAGGACATAGCAAACGGATATATTGTTTTTTTGCGCAGGCTTGCGGATGTGACGCCATATTGGAATTTCAGCGGCTTTAACAATGTAACCCTGGATATGACCAATTATTATGAGACCAGCCATTTTTCACCTGCCGTCGCAGACCAGGTGATAGACCGGATATACAACGACAGGGGAGATACTGAGCTTTTGCGTCAGGGTTTCGGAATGTATGTTACAAAGGAAAATGTGGAGGAATTGACGGATATCCTGTACGGACAGGCTGTGAATTTCGACCTCCCGGTGGATACATATCCGGATACATTGAATAAAACAGAGGAAGAGTGACCGGACAGTTATAAAAGAAAGGAACGGTGTAGGGACCATGGAAGGAAAAGGATCTTTTACGTTCAGCCTTTGTATGATCGTTAAAAATGAGGAAGACAATTTGAAAAGATGTCTGGATCCCATTAAAGATCTGATGGATGAGATCATTATTGTGGACACCGGCTCTTCCGACCGCACGAAGGAGATAGCCCGGGAGTATACGGATAAGGTATACGATTACGAATGGGAGGACGATTTTTCCGCAGCCAGGAATTATGCTTTTTCCTTTGCTACAGGAGATTACATATACAGCGCCGACGCCGATGAGGTGATAGACCGGGAGAACGCTGAAAAACTCAGGGTATTGAAGGAAGCCATGCTTCCGGAGATAGATATCGTACAGATGTACTATACGAACCAGCTTTCCGGAAACACCACCTACAATTTTGATAAGGAGCTGAGACCCAAGCTCTATAAAAGGCTCAGAACCCTGCAGTGGGAGGATCCCATTCATGAGAAGGTAAGGCTGGATCCCATTGTATATGACAGCGATATCGAGATAAAGCACTGTGCCGGAGAAGGCCACAGCAGCAGGGATTTTTCCATATTCAAAAAGATCATAAGGAATAAAGGGGATATGTCGGAGCGTCTGGTAAGGATGTATGCCAGGGAACTCTTTATTTCAGGAACGGATGAGGATTTCCTGGAAGCCCTTGACTTCTTCAGAAAGAAAATGGATACGGATGTTTCTGAAGAGCTGGTCCTTATGGATGCATGCGTGGTGATAAAGTGCGCGAGGCTTAAGGATGACCCGTCTCTCATGCTTCTTGCTGCATCAAGAGCCATGGCCTCGAATCACACGCCGTCGGAGGCGGTATTTGAACTGGGAGAGTATTACAGGGGAAAACGCAATTATTCCGAGGCCTGCATGTGGTATTACAATGCGGCTTTTGAGACCGAGCCGCTGCTTAATATCCTTTATCACGACAGCTATCCCTTCCTGGGTCTTCATATATCCTATGTCATTATGGGAGACCGGGAGAATGCAGCCCGTTTTGCTGCCATGGCCAGGGAAAGGGAGAGATAGGCGCATACCGTAAGAGACAGGCGTGGCTAATTCATCATCATAAAACCAATGCAGATATTCTCTTCCGGAATGGAATCGCAGAGCTCCTTTGTCTTTCTGATGATATCATAGGGCAGTAACGATTAGTTACCGCCCCCCACACCGGGCACTGACCGACAGTGTCGGTCAGTGCCCCGGACGTGCGGTGCGGGGGTTCTGAATTGTTACTTTTTTCCATTATTATTTCAAGTTCCCTGCTATATCATATATAATAGATACCACATTATGCAAATATAAAAGAGGTCAGGAGCTGTGCATAAATAAATCTATGCACAGCTCCTTAGGAAGAAACAGGTGCTTATGAAAAAAAGATTATATTGTATTATTCCGGTGCTTATACTGGTACTGGTAATGGCAGGCTGCGGTAAAAAGAGTGATGGGACCTCAGGTCGGGAAACAGAGGCCAGCGGGGGTGAAAAGGCCGGGGAGGCAGCGGCTGCAGGAACGGAAAAAGAACCTGCTGCAGAAACAGAGGAGGCATCAGAGCCGGTGACAGCCCCGGAGGAAAAAGCGGCGGAAACATCAGATACATCAGAGGAATCAGATACATCAGAGGCTGCTGCTGTCGGAACAACAGTTGATTATCCCTTCCAGGACCGGTTCATTTACGGGAATAAAAATCTCTTTTACATTGAAGATGACGGAAGCCTTACCTGTCTTTTCAGGGGAAGGGAAAATCAGAACATAGAATACGGGACCGGGGATCCGTACCATTATTTCTTCATAGTGAACGACGACGGGAAGCAGGTTATCAATTTCTATGACAGGGATTTGAACCCCGGGTATACGGACATAGGCCTGGGAAGTGATATGTATGTCAACAACATCAGCGTTCTGGACGGAAAGCTGTACTACAGCGGATACGACCGGGAGACAGGGGATAATGTCACTTATTTTTATGATCCCGAGGGAGATGCCTTTGACAGCGATCCGGATATTGACAGGCTGAAACAGAAGCTGAAGATCTACAACGGAAGAGAACTCTCAAAGCTGTGCGGAGGTGTTGATATCGTCAGAGATATGGAAAAGACCGGCTGCATATATATGTATGATTATGACGCCGGGGAGATCTATGTTTTCAATGATGCCGGCAAAGAGGTGAATTCCTTTAAGGGAGATACAGGTGACGGGGAAGTAAAGTATTTCGGTCCGGACTATCTCATTAAGACCCGGCATTATTACGGTGAAGGAGCCGATCCCGACAGAAATCAGGAGTTTGTGCTATATAATGTGAGAAGCGGCAAAAGCTGTGAATTCTCTCTGGGGAAGGCAGAAAGCTCAGGTGTTGCCGGACTCAGCAATGGCTATGTGTATTTCTACGAAAAGACATACGAGAATGACATAGAGACAGGCCGGGATTATAAAAGGATCCCCATAAAAAATATAGAGAACGGTATTCTGGAAACAGAGAATATTATCCATGTGGGACAGCCCCCCAACGTGAACTGCACCTATGGCTCCTACAGTGAGGGTAACAGCAGCTATGATGCCTTTACGGTAAAAAATGACAGGGTGTATTATCTCGTATTCGATGAAAAGGGTGAAGACGGAAGAAAGGGTGATATTGTCTGGAGGAGCGTGCTTATCGATGACCCGGAAAAAACGGAACAGAGAAGCGGGGCTCTTGAGAGACATGAGACATTCGCGGATTTCGGCATTGTAACCGCAAGAGTCGATAAAAAGACTACAGAGGACGGGTTTGTATATTATAAGGGAGAATTTCAGAGCTTCAGGTTTAATGAGGATATTGAAAATGCGGATAAGCTGAATGAGGCCCTTCAGCGTATTGATGATGCGTTCGAAAAGAACGGTAAGGACACGGAGCAAAACGCCTTAAATGACATAGTGGAAAACGGAGAGGACGAAAATAACGTAAACTGGTTTAAGGAAAACCTTGGACAGGGATACACCTATTCCGTGAACTTCGGGGATGTATCCCGGGTGGGCAAGAACCACGTAGCTGTCACCTTTGGTGATTATTACTACTACGGCGGAGCCCATGGCATGGGAAGCAGCTTTAATTATCTCTTTGATTTAAAAAGCGGCAAAAAGGCAGAGATCACTGATTTCTTCAAAGGTGATGAGGAAGAGTTTAAGGCTCTGGCCTTAAGGTACTCCATGGCCGACTGGAGAAAGGATTCCGGGTTATATTACGAAAGCGATGACGGCACACCTGAAAGGGAAAAAGAGATGGAGAACTCCTTCCTGGAATGCATATCCCTTGATATGAACGTAAGCTACAGCGAAGAGGGTATTGTCCTGTGCTATCCGCCCTACGCCGTAGGACCCTACGCATCGGGAGAGATACAGGTGGTGATACCCTGGTATGAATTCGGGATCTCGGTTTCGAATCTGTGACATTCCTGATTTTGACGGAAATGAGAAGAATATAGTATAATAAAAAATTGTAAAAAAAGAGAATAAAACTTGAGGAGGAACGAAAGTGAAAACATATCTGGTGACCGGAGGAGCGGGATTTATAGGTTCAAATTTCATTCACTATATGTTTGGAAAATACGGACAGGAGATAAGGATCATCAACGCAGATGTACTTACCTATGCCGGCAACCTGGAAAATCTCAAAGGAATAGAAGAGAAGTACGACTACACATTTGTAAAGGCCGATATCCGGGACAGGGAAGCCATCAGGAAGATATTTAAGGAAAATGACATAGACTATGTGGTGAATTTTGCTGCGGAAAGCCATGTGGACAGAAGTATTGAGAATCCGGAGGTCTTTGTGGAGACCAATGTCCTCGGAACCCTTGTGATGCTCAACGCCGCAAAGGAAGCATGGGAGACCGGAGACGGTTATAAGGAGGGAAAGAGATTCCTGCATGTTTCTACGGATGAGGTATATGGATCACTTTCGGATCCGGATGACTATTTCTATGAGGATACACCCTATTCGCCTCACAGCCCCTATTCCGCCAGCAAGGCCTCCTCGGATTTTCTTGTAAAAGCCTATGTGGACACCTATCAGTTCCCGGCTGTCATCACCAACTGTTCAAATAATTACGGACCCTATCAGTTCCCGGAGAAGCTGATACCGCTGATGATAAATAATGCCCTTCAGGGAAAGGACCTGCCTGTATACGGAGACGGAAAGAATGTCAGGGACTGGCTTTATGTGGATGACCACTGCAAGGGTATTGACATGGTCTTAAGGGGCGGACGTATCGGAGAGAAATACAATATCGGCGGACATAATGAAAAAGAGAATATTGAGATCATCCACATTATCCTCGATACCCTGAGGGAGATCCTGCCCGACAGTGATGAGAGGAAAAAGAATGTGAGTGAGGATCTCATAAAATATGTCACAGACAGGAAGGGACACGACAGGCGTTACGCCATCGCCCCGGACAAGATAAGGAAGGAGCTTTCCTGGGAGCCGGAAACCCGCTTTGAGGACGGTATCAGGAAGACCATAGAGTGGTATTTATCCAATGAAGAGTGGCTGCGACACGTGACAAGCGGTGATTATCAGTCATATTATGAGAATATGTACAGCGGGAGGTGACCATGAAAGGAATAATTCTGGCAGGAGGAAGCGGCACCAGGCTGTATCCCCTTACAAAAGCCGTATCGAAACAGATAATGCCGGTCTATGACAAGCCTATGATCTATTATCCCCTGTCTGCACTGATGCTTGCAGGGATAAGGGATATACTGATCATTTCCACAAAGAGGGATCTGCCGGTTTTTGAAGAGCTTTTCGGGGACGGATCCGATCTGGGCTTAAAATTTACATATAAGGTTCAGGAACAGCCAAACGGTCTTGCGGAGGCCTTTATCATAGGGGCGGACTTTATCGGAGACGACAGGGTGGCCATGGTCCTTGGGGACAATATTTTCTACGGCCATGATTTTTCAAGGGTGTTAAGGAGCGCGGCTTCCAGGG
Source organism: uncultured Lachnospiraceae bacterium (assembly GCA_946407725.1). Taxonomy (GTDB): domain Bacteria; phylum Bacillota; class Clostridia; order Lachnospirales; family Lachnospiraceae; genus NK4A144. The sequence goes on along the minus strand of CAMJPM010000001.1, from coordinate 90,921 downwards.
AAGAGGGAGCGACAATTTTCGGATACTATGTAAAGAACCCGAAGGACTACGGGGTAGTGGAGTTTGACAGCGAAGGCAAGGCGGTCTCCATTGAGGAAAAGCCGGAGCATCCGAAATCCAGGTACGCAGTTCCGGGGCTCTATTTCTATGACAATGACGTGGTGAATATAGCGGCGAATGTTAAGCCTTCAGCCAGAGGGGAGCTGGAGATCACCTCGGTTAATAACGAGTATCTGCGCCGGGGAAAGCTGTACGTGGAGACCCTGGGACGGGGCTTTGCGTGGCTGGATACAGGCAGCCATGATTCCCTTCTTGATGCTGCCGACTTTGTGGGAGCTTTCCAGAAAAGACAGGGGCTCTATATCTCCTGTATAGAGGAGATCGCATATAAAAGGGGCTTCATAGACAGGGAACAGCTCATTAAGCTGTCGGAACCGCTCCAGAAGACGGCATACGGACAGTATCTTCTTGACATAGCGCAGGTCGTGCCCCATAAGGGAGCATGAATTAATGACGTTTAGAAAATTCCGGATATTTGCGGTCGCAGCCGCATTACTGGTTGTGGCCGCTTTCTTTGTGTTTCTGATGAAGGTGGCAGGAGAAGGCGAAGCCCCTGGACAGGGGGTAGAAGCCGTAAAAACCGGGGAAAAACCGGAAACCGCCCAAAGCGGGGAATACAGGGATATCAGGGATTCCGGTATCCAAAAGGCAGACGGTCACGGGAATGATACAGGGAAAGAAAAAGCTCCTGACGGGAAATGGCCCCGTCTGGAGGTGCTGCTTTCCTCGGTTAATAAGGATCTTAAGATGATAATCACCCTCCGGGACGGTACCGTGGTCACGGGAGTTCCCTTCAGGGCAGAGATATCAAAGGACGGGGATATCCGGGAGTACGAAGACAGTGACCGGGACGGCATCATAGCCGCAACGGACTTAAGCGGCGGAAAGTATACAGTCCGTCTGAAACCCGTGGAGGGCTTCATAACCCCGGAAAAAGACAGTACCCTGACGGTAAGGAGCGACATATCCTATCAGGCGGTAAGCTATATCAGAACCCTTATCAGGACTGAGGATGAGATAGACGCAGAGGCTGAGGACACTGCGGATATAGGTGAAGAGGATGACGGAAAGCTCTTAAATCAGGGAGAGATCGACCTTGGCAGCGGTATCACGGGAATAGATGTTTCAAAATATAATAAGGATATCGACTGGGAAAAGGTTAAGGCTTCGGGCATAGAATATGCCATAATACGGCTGGGCTACAGAGGCTCAGGCTCCGGGTCGCTGGTGGAGGATTCCTATTATGAGAAGAATATAAAGGGAGCCAGGGCAGCCGGGCTGAAAACCGGGGTATATTTTTTCACCCAGGCATTAAATGAGACAGAGGCAGTTGAGGAAGCCAGTATGGTGAGGGAGCTCTGTCCCAGGGAACAGCTGGATCTGCCGGTGTTTCTGGATGTGGAATCCTCCGGAGGCAGGGGTGATGACCTCACGAAGGACCAGAGAACAAAGAATATAAGAGCCTTTGCACAGACACTGGAAACATACGGGTACAGAGCCGGCGTATATGCTAATAAAAGGTGGTTCACGGCATATATAAATGCGGATGAATTAGAGGATTTTACCATATGGCTTGCGCAATATAAGGTGAAACGGCCTACATACGACGGAAGATATGATCTGTGGCAGTACTCTTCCAGGGGACACGTAGACGGGATAGAGGGATACGTGGATCTGGATTTGAACCTGTCACTGTGACCATTTTAGATCACGCCGGTGGATATAGGGAACTGCTCGGGACCCGGCTGAAAGAATTTTAGGAAAATTGAAGGGAAGGAATGGTATAAGAAATGGGACAGATAAAAGTTGAAACCTGTGAAATAGAGGGACTTAAGGTGATCACACCCGAGGTTTTCGGGGATGAACGGGGTTACTTTATGGAGACCTACAGAAAGGATCAGTTTACCGAAGCAGGGATAGGGGTTGAATTCGTTCAGGATAACCAGTCCTCTTCATCAAAGGGGGTTTTAAGGGGAATGCATTTCCAGATAAACCATCCCCAGGCCAAGCTTGTCCGGGTGATAAAGGGCAGGGTGTATGATGTGGCGGTAGATTTAAGGAAGGGATCGGAGACCTTCGGAAAATGGTTTGGTGTGGAGCTTTCCGCCGAAAACAAGAAAATGCTCTTCATTCCCAGAGGTTTCGCCCATGGTTTCCTGGTACTCTCCGACATCGCCGAATTTGTCTATAAATGTGATGATTTCTTCCATCCCGGAGATGACGGGGGATTAAAATACGATGATCCCGATATAGGCATTATCTGGCCTGACGAGATAGGATCAGAGGAACTGAACATAAATGACAGGGACAGAAACTGGCCTGATTTTAAGAGCCAGTTCCCGGAAGCTTAATAATGCAGGAAAGTTTTTTGGATAAAGACAGGAAAAAGGTGATAGCAGCGGCAGTAATAATTGCCGTTATTTGGAATTCCTATATAATCCTTCATACAAATGAGCTTGCTGATCCCATGCAGGAGATATTAAAAAAGATTATATCCTGCTGTATGATCGATGCCGCGTTCATAGGCTTTATCCTGGGATATGACAGGATAGTGTCACTGCCCATGGAGCTCTATGAGAACCGGGAGCTCATCTGGAAGCTTGCCTTAAATGACTTCAGATCTAAATACGCAGGCTCCTATCTAGGCATTTTCTGGGCTTTTGTACAGCCGGTGGTGACGGTGCTGGTGTACTGGTTTGTTTTTTCGGTTGGAGCTAGGACCGATGTTACGGGGGAGACCACCTACCCCTTTGTTCTGTGGCTGATCGCCGGCATAACCCCCTGGTTTTTCTTTTCCGATGCCCTGGGACAGGGAACCAGCGCACTGCTGTCCTATCAGTATCTGGTAAAAAAAGTGGTGTTTAAGATCAGTATCCTTCCCATCATCAAGGTTATAAGCGCTCTGTTCATTCACGTATTCCTGACATTAGTTGCCTGTATCCTGCTGATAATCTGCGGATATTATCCGGATATATACTGGCTGCAGCTTCCCTATTTTACCTTCTGTGTGTTTATACTGGTACTGGGAATGAGCTATGTCACCTGTTCAATAGTCGTCTTTTTCCGGGATCTTTCACAGATCATAGGTATAGCGCTTCAGGTCGGGGTATGGATCACCCCCATCATGTGGCATATTGAAGCCCTTCCCCGTCCCCTGCAGGTATTATTCAAGATCAATCCCGTATACTACGTGGTGGACGGCTACAGAATGGCGCTTCTGGATCATATGTGGTTCTGGGAGCACTTTTATTCCACCGCATATTTCTGGATCTTTTCGGCAGTAATGTTTTTATTCGGCGCCCTTGTGTTTAAAAGGCTTAAAGTACACTTCGCTGATGTTATGTAAACTAATCGTATGGAAGCAATAAGAGTCGAACATCTGAATAAAATGTATAAACTATACGACCATCATAGGGATCGTGTACGGGATGCCCTGGGGCTTACGAAAAAAAAGCTCTATCATGAGCATTTTGCCCTGCATGATGTATCCTTAAGCGTGGAACAGGGGGAGACCGTGGGTATAATCGGGACCAACGGCTCCGGCAAGTCCACTATCTTAAAGATTATTACAGGGGTTTTAAATCCTACCTCCGGAAATGTGTCGATAAACGGCAGGATCTCTGCCCTTCTTGAGCTGGGGGCGGGATTTAATATGGAGTTTACGGGGATCGAGAATATCTATCTTAACGGAACCATGACCGGTTTCTCCAAGGCGGAGATAGACAGCAAGCTTAATGACATTCTGGATTTTGCCGACATCGGGGACTTTGCCTACCAGCAGGTTAAAACCTATTCCAGCGGAATGTTTGTGAGACTGGCCTTTGCAGTGGCCATAAATATCGATCCGGAGATCCTGATAGTGGATGAGGCTCTGTCCGTGGGAGATGTGTTCTTTCAGAATAAATGCTATCACAAATTTGAGGAATTCCGTAAAGCGGGAAAGACCATACTCTTTGTGAGCCACGATCTTTCCAGCATTTCCAAGTACTGTGACAGGGTGGTGCTCCTTGACCGGGGAAAGAAGATCGCTGAGGGTGCGCCTAAAGAGATAATAGACATGTATAAAAAGGTGCTGGTCCATCAGCTGGACAATAGCGCAACTGAAAGTAATAAAAGCTTTAACAGAAATAATGTTTCCGCCTCGGGAAAGGGCAAGTGGAGGGACCGCATGAGCATCAACCCCTCCTTTGACAGCTACGGCAACGGCCTTGCGGACATAATTGATTTTTGCTGTGTGGATAACAGCGGCCAGGTTACAAATACCATTATGAAGGGGGACAGTTTTTCCATAAAGGTGAAATGTCTTTTCCATGAAAAGATATCACAGCCCATAATAGCCGTATCATTTAAGAACAGGATGGGTGTGGAGATAACCGGCACCAATACCATGTTTGAAAAGATAGATACAGGAGAACCGGGGGAAAACGATATACTGACTGCCACTTTTACGCAGGATATGTCGCTTCAGGGCGGGGAATACCTGATATCCCTGGGACTTGTGGGATACAGAAACGGGGAATTCACGGTATATAACAGAATGTATGATGTTTTCAGCATCAACTGCATTTCATCGAAGGATACCACCGGCTATTACGACATGGGCATGGAGACAACAGTAGAAAAAAGCCGTCTTCAGGAGTTTTGATAATATGAGTGAGACAACGGAAAAAATAGGTGAAGTCATAATTGACTTAAGCGACTATACGGGAGATGACCGGTATTCCGAAGGAGCCGAAGAGGACAGGCTGCTCTCCATCGTGAAGGAGCATGGGGAAGCCGGGTTTAACCGCCTGGTGGCCTCGGAAAGGAGCTGGAGCCTGCTTTACCATCTCTCACATATGCGGGGAAATATCGTGGACTTTTTTCCCTTCAAAAGGGAGCATAAGGTACTGGAGATAGGCTCGGGCTGTGGTGCCATTACAGGAACAGTGGCAAGGAAGGCGGGACATGTTACCTGCGTGGAGCTGAGTTACAAGCGGAGCCTCATCAACGCTTACAGAAACATGCAATTCGGCAACATAGATATCCGTGTGGGAAATTTCCAGGATATAGAAAAACACCTTGAGGATAAGTATGATTATATCCTTCTTATCGGGGTGCTGGAATATGCGCCCTCATACATCGATGCAAAGGATCCCTTCCACGAGTTCCTTACCCTGCTCTCCTCCCATCTGGCACAGGGAGGGCAGATAATAATCGCCATAGAGAATAAATACGGCATGAAGTATTTTGCCGGGTGCAGGGAAGATCATACGGGACGCTATTTTGACGGCATAGAGGGATATCCCCACGGAGGCGGTGTCAGAACCTTTTCCAGATCAAGACTTATGAGGATCGCCCATAAGGCCGGGTATGAATACAGGTTTTTCTATCCTTATCCGGATTACAAGCTTCCGGTCACCATATATTCCGATGACAGGCTGCCCTTTAAGGGTGAGTTCAATGAGAATGAGCGGAATTTTGACGGAGAGAGGATAACTCTCTTTGATGAGGGGGTTGCCTTTGACGAGGCGCTCTCCGACGGCTATTTTCCCTTTTTCTCAAACTCCTTCCTTGTGGTGCTGCAGAAAGAGAACCGCATAGAGAGCATGATGGAGCGCCATCCTGTCTATTCCAAGCATTCTACCGAAAGGGATCCGCAGTTTCAGATAAGGACAGATATCACGGAGGACGGAAACCACAAGATTGTTGTGGAGAAAACCCCCTTTTCCAGGGAGGCCGTGCCCCATCTTCTGCGTATGGCGGACGCCTATGAGGGGATATTTACGGAGTTTAAGGGAAGTAGCTTTAAGCCCTGTCCGGTGAGAAAGATCTATGACCCCTACGGGGAATTCACCAGACTGGAATTTGATTATATTGTGGGACGCAGCATGGATGAGGAGCTGAAAAGGCTTCTCGCCATCGGCAGGGGTGCCGAGTGTGTTCAGGCAGTAATTAATTTTTCGGAAGCCATAAGACGGCCGGCGGTAAGGGAATTCTGGGCAACCAGGGAATTTGCAGAGGTCTTCGGGGTGACAGGTCTTCCCGGCAGTCTGCGGAGTATGATGGTCACGGATGTGGATCTTATATTCTCAAATCTCATATACAATAACGGCTGGAACATCATAGATTATGAGTGGGTCTATGATTTCCCAATTCCCGTGGATTTTGTGATCTTCAGGGCCATAAGCTATTTCCTTTCATCCCTTGGAGTGACGGAGCCCGAGGAATTTGACGGCATTTACCAGAAGGTGGGTATCGATGCCGGACACATGGGGATTTTTTATGAGATGGAACAGGCTTTCCAGCGCCATATTTCGGGACGTCATATAACATTAACCGGTATGTATTCCATTTTCGGAGGCAATAATATTCCCCTGGAGCAGACATTGATGAAGTCCAGGCTGTTGAACCGGCCCGAAAAACCTCTTGTTTATTTTGACAGGGGGATAGGCTGGCAGGCTGAAGACTGTCTTATCATCAATGCCGAGCGGAATTATGAAGACAGGATAATGTTTGATACGGTAATACCGGAAAAATGTACTTCCATAAGAATAGATCCTGCGGATTACAAATGCTTTGTAAAGATAGATAAGCTGATGCTGAACGGAGAGCCCGTAAAGGAGTGCCTGATAAACGGTACCGCAATAAGTGAGAATGTGCTGATCTTTGATACTGTGGATTCCCAGATAATTCTGGAGAATGTGATGCAGGGAATGAAGCTTCACGTGGAATACCATATCAGTACCCTGGATGAGAGGTTCTTTAAGCCTCTGGCATTTGAATTTGCCATGCCCATAGACAATTCCGGTTCCGGTTTCAAGCATCTTATTAAAGGCACCAGACCGGAATTCATTTCCGTAACCCTGTCACAGTGACTTATGACGAAGGAAGATTATAACAGATTAAAAACAGGCTTTGAGGACCCGTATTCTCTCTGGATCAGGGAAAAGGAGATAAAAAGGGAAAAAAAGGATCTTGTCATACCCGGTAACTGCTGCTTATTCCTTGATGACGGAGGGTATGCGGATCCCGGTCTTATGTCTGCCCTGCAGGATTATCAGGTATTTAACGGGGGTTATGACTTTATCTATACGGATGAGGATGAGGTTGACGGAGAGGGATTGCGTCACGACCCTTTTTTTAAGCCCGATTACTCTCCCGATACCTTAGAGAGCTTCTATTATCCCGGAGCTCTTACCATAGTGTCTAATGCACTTGCGGAGGAAACAGGGCGGGTCTGTGGTTTTGCCGTGGGTTCCCCGGAATTTTTAAGGGAGTGCGGAAAAAGAGCAAAAAAGCCTTTACATATCCCGGAGGTGCTCTGTCACGCTTATTCCCACAGGGACTATTTGTATGAAAACACCGGGAACCGGGAAGAAACCGGACTTAATGATGCTGTTATCTCGGTGGTCATCCTTTCCAAAGACCATCCGAAGCTGGCGGAGACCTGCGTGAAAGGGCTTTTAAGTGCGGCAGAGGCTGAAGGGATAAAAACGGAGTGTCTCATTATTGATAACGGCAGCACCGGGGAAAACACCGCGGAATATGAAAGACTGGCTGAGGAACTCTCCTTCCGGTATGTCCGGGAGAAAAGGGACTTTATTTATTCGGCTCTTTGCAATAAAGGGGCTGAAATCACGGATGGAGAATTTCTACTCTTTCTAAATGATGATATAGAGGTACCGGAAGGCACTTATTTTTTAAAAGAGATGATGGGTCACGCCGCAGGGAAAAGGACCGGGGCAGTGGGAATAAAGCTCCTCTATCCCGGGGGAAAGCTGATACAGCACTGCGGCATAACTTTGCTGAAAAGCGGTGCAAGCCATAAGCTTACAGGCTATGATGACAGCAGGGAGTATTACCGGGGGGTGAACCGCAGAAGGATAAATGTATTTGCAGTTACAGGTGCCTGTCTTATGGTGGAGAGGAAAAAATTCCTGGAAGCCGGAGGCTTTGACGAGACCTTTCACATAGCCTATACGGATGTGGATCTTTGCAGCTCCCTTTTATTAAAGGGCTATTATAACGTATGCCTCAATGATGTTTACCTTATTCATCACGAGAGTCTTTCCAGGAGGAGCGATAAGGATGAAAGGGAAAAGTATTTAAGGTTAAAAGGAGAGAGGGAGCGATATTACGAAAAGTACGGGGAGCTTATTAAGAGGGGTGATCCCTGGTACAGCAGGAATCTTACGGATACAGGGCTGGACTACAGGGTAAATTATCCTTCCCCGGAGGACAGGGTGTCCCTGGTAACCGCTCTTTCAGAATGTGAAGTCAGTGAAACCGGGAGATATGTCACGGTAAAAAGGGCGGGAGAGACCATAAAGCTTAAAAAAGACCGGAGGGACGGGCGGGTTTTATTCAGTCTGGACACTCTGGAAAAAAAGCTTTCCGATGCCGCGGGGAATGAGGATTTTCTTGAAATCAGCGGCTGGGGCTTTGTTCATGGAAGAGCCGGTTATGAATACGGCATTTCCCTTCTCATAAAGGATGGGGACAGACAGTATTATACAGAAACCATGAGGGTCCCGAGAGAGGATCTCATTACCGTCTTTCCATCGGAGAGGGATATCCTTTTTTCCGGGTTTTCGGTAAAAATAAAGAACTCATTATTTAACGGGTACATCACCCGGGAGAATGTGACAATATTATTGATGAAGAAGAACATTTTCGGGCATTACGGAGGGTTTGCCGCAGGATGAGCCTTGATAATTATTATAAAGACCTGTATGAACAGGAAAAAAAGAAGAATGAACGGCTGACAGAGGAGCTTGTCAGGGTGGAGGAAGAGAATTCCGAAATGAAGGAAAAGCTGGACACCCTGAAAAGAAGCAGGCTTTTTAAGATGATAAAGCCCTTCCGGACTGTCTATGCCAAAACACTTGCGGTGATCGTCAGGATAAAGCGTCTTGGCAGCTTTTCGGAGTTCATAAGGAAACTGAAGAGCAAGAGGGTGGAGAAAAACGCTTATAAATTCCACGGTACCTTAAGCTTCCCCGATGAGGAAAGGCGGAGGGAGGAGAGCTCCCATGTCTTTAAGGAAAGGCATGTTGTGAGTATCCTGGTACCGGTATTCAATACACCCGAAAAATTCCTGCGGGAGATGATAGAGAGCGTTACGAATCAGACATACCCAGGATGGGAGCTGTGCATCGCCGACGGCTCCGATGAAGAGCATAAGTATGTGGGAGAGGTGATAAAGCAGTATGTTCAGAGCGACGAAAAGAACAATCCCGCCCGTGTGAGCCGTATAAAGTACAGAAAGATAGAAAAGAACCTTGGAATCTCCGGAAACACCAATGTCTGTTTCGAGCTTGCAAATGGTGATTACATAGGGCTTTTTGACCATGATGACCTGCTTCATCCTTCGGTTCTCTTCCGCTATATGAAGGAGATCGAGGAAACGGGGGCGGATTTTCTGTACTGTGATGAAGCCACCTTCAAGGGTGACAGCATAAACAATATGGTGACCATGCATTTCAAGCCGGATTTTGCAATAGACAATCTCAGGGCAAATAATTATATCTGCCATTTTTCGGTTTTCAGCAGGGAGCTTTCGGATAAATGCGGCCGCTTCAGAAGTGAATTTGACGGCAGCCAGGATCACGACATGATCCTGCGTCTCACAAAGGAAGCAAAATGCATCCGCCACGTTCCGGCCATACTGTATTACTGGAGAAGCCATGAGGGTTCCACGGCAGCGGACATCAATTCCAAAACCTATGCTATCAATTCCGCCAAGGGGGCCGTGGCTTCCCACCTTACCTCCTGTGGCTTTAAGGATTTTGAGATAGAGAGCACAAAGGCTTTTGCCACCATATTCCGGATCCGTTTTGCCCTTACGGCGCATCCCAGGGTGAGTATCATAATCCCGAGCTGTGACCACGCCGCAGATCTGAAGAGATGTGTGGATTCCATTATAAACAGGAGTTCCTATGATAATTACGAGATAGTGATCGTGGAAAACGGGAGCAGGGAGAGCGAAACAAGAGAGTACTACGCCACTCTGGGAAAGGTTTCCTTTGCCAGGGTTATTGAATACGAAAGACCGGAGGGAGAGGGCTTTAATTTCTCAAAGCTCATAAACGCCGGTGCAGCGGCGGCAGAGGGTGAGATTCTGCTCTTCTTAAATAATGATACCGAGGTAATTACAAGGAACTGGATAGAAAATCTCCTTATGTACGCCCAGAGAGAGGATGTGGGAGCTGCGGGCTGCAAGCTCTATTATGAGGATAATACGGTACAGCATGCGGGGATAGTGCTGGGACTTGGCGCCCACAGGACAGCGGGGCATACCCATTACCGGCTCCATAGGGAAAACCTGGGATACATGGGGCGGCTCTGCTATGCCCAGAATGTCTCCGCAGTGACCGGAGCCTGCCTTATGGTGAAAAAAAGCGATTTTGACCGGGTACAGGGCTTTGACGAGAGCTTTGCCGTGGCTCTTAATGATGTGGATTTCTGCTTAAAGCTCAGGCATCTTGGGCTCTTAAACGTGTTCACCCCGTTTTCGGAGCTCTATCACTATGAGAGTGCCTCCAGAGGAGATGATACCGATGGCTCCGACAGAGGACGCACTGAACGCTATAATGCGGAAGCTGCGCATTTCAGGGAAAAGTGGAAGGAGGATCTTGAAAAGGGAGATCCCTATTACAACCCCAATTTCTCCCTGGATCACAGCAATTTCACCCTGAACGCCAGCCCAGCCCCCATGGTGCAGTAAAGCAGACTTGAAATTATCCTTCCCATACCGGCTGGAATTACTTGACTGTACTTCATTTTGTCTCATAGTCAGGTAATGCTCTTCCCCGGCAGATTACTCGTTGATACTCCAGTGTTCTTTTGACGGTTATGCTGGCAGATCAGGACAGCTGCCTTCGGTAGATTCCTTATACAAGCGTTCCGCAGACGGCTATACTGAACAGATAATACAACAGCTTTTGTATTTCCAGACGTGTACGGTACTTGTTTTTAAGTTTCATGTCCGGTTTCTGTATCTGCCTCATCCGCTTCAGCATGATCCTTAGTCCTGAAGACCAGGTTTATGATGTGCGAATGATACTGGTTTATCATACTTAATGAGTTCCCACTTGAGGCTTTTAGAGAAATAATACTTAATAGCTTCGCACATATGCGCGTGAATGAAACTTCGGCAAACGAAATATATATTACTCCTTCGCGAGTGCATATTTATAATCCCGGAGCATTAGTCCCGGGGACGAATCCGGAGATGTTTGCGCGCCGAGAACAGGGGTCGATGATCCGAAACCCACTTATTGCAACAGTTTTATATTGTGATAGATCGATTGATGCTTTTGGAACCGGGTTTATCGATTCATATAACGAGTCGATAAATGATCCGATAAATGAACTGACTGAAGACGAGAATAGAATTCTGGAGATAATAAAATCCGGTCGTAAGCTTACAAAAGATGAACTTGCACAGGAAATCGGTAAATCCAAGGCTACGGTACAACGTTGCATTAAGTCTTTGATTGATCTGGGCTTTATAAGACGCCTTGGTTCCAACAAAACGGGTTATTGGGTGGGTTTATAAACTGCTCATTATTTCTTATCATAGAAGATAGGTAACTGTTCAGGAGACAGCTTCATTCTATGTTTAATACGAACTTTCGTATAAGGAATAGAAACCTATTTTAAAATGTTTAAGAACCATCTGAAACTGAGAACTGAATGTCATAGCACGAGTTACGATGCAATCACTGCCCATATGGTAATAGTGGCACTACGGTACATGATACTTGCAGTAGAACGCTTTAACAATACTGATAACAGATCCATTACGGATTTGTTCTATCAGATAAAACGCAAAATCATCAATGACATAATGGATCAGGCAATCATAATAATTGTTGACGCCTTACTGGATAGTGTCCAACGCTTCTTTATAAGATAAAGGTCAATAAGAAAACTTTCCGGATACAGATAACTGGGCTTGAGGGCGCAGACAAGGCTACGATAAAGGCAATAAAGAAAGCGACCAAGGGTGATAAAGGGATCCCATTTAAGATAACCCCATACTATGTGAAAGACAGTGACAAGGTTACAGTGAAACTGAAAAAGGACGGCAGCGTAATAATGACTTCCCCGGAGCCACCACCAGAGTGGAAGAAGAGGGGAATGTGTCTGTATTATCATATCTTAATCCTGTATATGAAGAGCTTCCCCTTTTTGCTCGCCTTGTTGGAAGCCCAGCAGATGTAACCATTCGCATAAATCGGTGTCTCACAGGGGTTGAGGCTTGCGCTCTTCTTGAATTTCCTGCTTTCGGAAACGACGTTTCCTGAGGAATCCAGCACTGTGTAGAACACGCCCTTCAGCTTATTATTCTTCTTCGCATATTTTTCGTAAAGAAGTACCAGCTTGTCGCCGGTGCTTACCATCTGGAGGTTTCTGTACAGGAATTTACTGCCTTCGGTAAGCCATTTGACCCCGTAGTCTGTTGCGGGTACGCCGCCGTTGATCCCGGTGGTGCCGCTTCTTTCCCCGACCGTGACATAGCCGGAGGCACTGCCGAGATCTCCGCCGGGGTTGAATATCTGAATGAATATCTGCTCATTCTCACTTCCGGCAGAGGCGGTCATGGATGGGGCAGAGGTGGCTGCAAACGCCGCGTTTCCGTCTGAAAGGACTGCAAGATCCCCTATGTGGGCGAAGTTATTATTCACCACGCTCATATCGCTTCCGGATCCTTCCTTGATCCAAAAGTGGAAGATGTCGTCCTCGCTTACCGTGTTATTTTTTAGATCCCACTGGCTTATGTTGAAAGCCCTTTCATAGGCGTCGCCCTCGCTTGCGAAGAGGAAGCCGTCTTTGTATTTAACAGCCCTCTGTCCGAAAGAATGGCTGTTGTATATGCCGCTTCCGTAGGTGGTGATCTCAACGCCTTCCTCAAAAGTGGTACGTGGGCTTTCCGGCAGGGGAATGGTGTTCATGGACTCTGTGTCTATCACCCATACGGAATTACTCTGGTGGCCATTGTACATTTTCCTGGCGTAGTTCACCGCCATGTATCTTCCGTTTACGTCAACATCGCAGTTCCCTGCATCAAAAGGCTTTTTTGTAAAGAAAGATTCTTCGAAATAGCTTGCGAGGCTGGAGCTTCCATTGTTCCCGATAGTGGAGACGAGGTTGCCCGAGCTGTCATATTTTGATATGAAGACCGTCTCCTGGTTCGTATTATTCCCTTTGTTTTCCTCGCCTGTCACGACATAGAGGTTTCCTGCGCCATCAGAGCAGACCGCCCCGAAAGTATCGTGCTTCTTCTCAAGCTGTATCTTGTTCTTTACGGTTCCGCCAGAGGTGCTTACTACGGTCACCTTCTTTTTACCGTCACAGGCGAACCAAAATTCACCGTCACTTCCGATAAACTGGGATACGTTGGATACGCCCTCCCAGTTGCCGTATTCACCCACGGCCTTTACGGTGTGCTTTATTTTGGTCTTTATCTGGGATTCCTCTGCGGCGAACGCATTGGACGGAAGCAGAGCGAGTAATGAAAATGATAGCAGATATGCTGCGAATAACCTGGTTTTTCTCATAAGTGTTTTCCTCTTTGTTATACGGAAGCTTGATACGGTAGAAGGTCTTGCATCCGGGCTTTTTCCCGTACAAACAGGCTTTTTGATGATACTCAAAAATGTATTGATGCCGGAGATTTCACCGTTTTTGAATTAGGGTATTGCCGGGTCGGGTGGTTTTTACTGTTTTTATGGATTTTCTGCACTTCTTTTTTTGTTTCGTGTATAAAAAACAAATACAGTAATACAATCGGGAATCAGGTTCTTTTAATACCCGCTTTGTAGTTCAAAAGTCAGAGTGCAGGTTCCCTGGCAGTTATTTATACCTTTAAGGGTAACTTCCATATACGACCTCTCGGTTTTTACCGTCGCCACTATATCGCCACTGGTTCCGTTCTTGCTGAGTTTATACCTGCATTCCCCGCTTAAGCCTGGAATTCTGATGCCGCTTATCTTCTTGATCTTGTCTTCATTTTTGTTCAGCTTAAAATCAAACTTCTCGAAATCCAGATCCGTCGAAAGGTCAGGCTTAACTATATCAAATCCAAGCTCCTTCTTCTTTATGATATTTCTGGCCTCTTTACTATAGTTCTTATTCAGCTTCACGACGATAGCCGGCGTTTTCCCGTTCTTAAAACCATTCGTGTATTTCGCATTCCTGATCTTTATCTTGAAATCCCCGGATGGAATGTTCACTCCGTTTTTCTTCACGGAAACCTCTATATCAGCGGTCTTCTTTCCCGTACTGTTACCCGAAAGCACATGCGGCAGCCCGGTATAAAAGACCTTTTTCGTCCAGGATACTTCATACTCATCGCTCCCGGCCTTAAAATCAAAGTGATTCTCCTTATCGGAATAGAGTTTAGACATATCGAAATCGCTGCCCTCAAAGGTCATTGCCCCATCCTCTATTCCATCATCTGAAAAAGCCCGGTAGAACATATCACTTTCATCCATCCTCAGGAGAACACCATCTTCATTCTCACCAAGACAGACCTTGCTTACGTCCGAAACAATATGATCATGTCCCGCATAATAGTACTCCGTTGCTTCCTGAGATTCTGTCTCATTGGAGTCCCAGTACGCTTCTTCTTCCGTTTTGTCGCATTTCGACGCCATGATGCTTTTTACAGGCTTCTTCGGCTTGAGAATAATAAGCACCGTTTGTCCCGCCTTTATGCCGATATATTTTTCAAGTTCTGTCACATGCACTCCGGCGAAATCGAACTTAATATCCTGCTTTAAGAGGGCAGTATTCTTTTCCATATTTACTGCGCCGTGTTCTATCGAAGGATTCCCGAATATCTGGAGAGTGTATTCCGCACCGTCTTCCCCGGTAAGTATCGAGACAGCCTTTAATGTCACATCCTTATCCGCCTTATATGCCAGCCCGCGTGCCCTGTCATCCTTTACGCTTTCCGTGATGTCCGTGCCTGCAGTGCCATAATTATTGTCGGTCCAAAGAATGTTGCCGCTGACGTTAGCCGCATCTTTCTGATATACGTCATAAAAAGCGATCTCAGCATTGGCGATGGACGTATCATAATAGGAGATATAAGTATAGCCGTTGTCAGTACCGTTGTTCTCTTCCGTACCCCAGCTGTTTATGCATATCCAGGCACCATTTCCGGAAGGGCCTCCCTTGAATCTGGACGCCGGTATATCATCATCCCAGCCTACTATCGTTATCACATGGTTGCTGAAATCATTTCTCCCCAATTCAGCCTGTATTTCTTTCGCGGTTTCTTCCGAGTTATATACATAGGGCGAATCACCGTCGTCTTCATCTGCGAACCACCAGCCGTCCCACTCATCTCCGGTCTCTTCCTCCGCATAATAGGCGATGGCTCCGGCTCCATACTTTATTATCATATTCTTTATGTTTGACCTGTTTGACCCGGAACCGGACAGAAGAAAGGCGTCACGGATCCTGTACTTATCGCCGCTGGAAACACCGATTACCTTTGCTTCGTTAATGGCTGAACTTATATCGTTAAGGTCCTGTGTAACAGAATTCTTATCGACATCATCAGTCAGGCATCTTCCCTGAGAAAAAAGGATGGGTGCGATATACGTGGATCCCCCGGCAAAAAGATATGCGCTGTCGTTTCCTACGCAGTTTACGATATTATAAGATCCATAAGACCAGCCGTATTCCTCTTCTTCAATTGGACCTTCGTTAAAGGTCTCCTGCTTAAACACCTGCTCGTTGTAATCCTTTATATCCTCGCTTCCCGAAATGTCGCTCTTATGCCAGGCATAGTACGCCAGATTCTTCCAGGACAATTCATGCCCGGTTCCGTATTTCTTATTGAGACAGCCCTCTAAAGCGGACACATTTCCGAAAGCCCAGCATAGACCCGTATTTCCCTGATCGTTTATTTCCGTATAATACGGGGATTTATACTGATGGTCGGAGGCAGAGCCCTCTTCAGATCCAAGTATCATGATATGATGTTCTATGCTTTCCGCCCTTCCTCTGTGTCCGGAGAACCTGCGGTATCTGTCCGGCCTGTTTTGGCGCACGCCCATATCTGCACTTACGGCACAAAGAAAGATAAAAAAACACAATGAAGCCATCAAAGCCGGTTTCCTAAATACCCTCATCTTATACTCCTGTCGTTTATAATGACTTGAAAGCCGGATTTATAAGTGATTATATAACTGGTAGTTTACCATAAATCCTTTTGTTTTTCCATTCCCACGCTTTCTATCATTCCGGCGGAGGCGGTCATGGGTGGGGCAGAGGTGGCCGCTGTACATTTTCCTGACGTAGTTCACCGCCATGTATCTTCCGTTCACGTCAACATCGCAGTTCCCTGCATCAAAAGGCTTTTTTCACAGGCGAACCAAAGCTCGCCGTCACTTCCAATAAACTGGGATACGTTGGATACGCCCCCGGCAGCCTGTCCGAAAACCATTCACCCAATCTGCACGCCCCCACTTTGCGGGTGAAACTGACATGAATTTAGGACACGTAGCCAGGGCTGCAACCCCGGGAGGCGGCAATGTGGATGATCAAAGCCACGGAAATAATATATATCCGCATGTTAAAGAAAACAAGGCCCAGATCTTTACCTTCACAGACTTAAGGCTGCCGTCCTTCTTGAATTTCGGAGTTACAGTGTCTATATCCTTCACATAATAAGGGTTGATCTTGAACGAAAGTCCATTCGAACCCTTGGTTGCTGTCTTTACCGCTTTTACGATTTCCTTGTCGGCGCTGTCCAGTCCGGTTATCTGGATAAGGCATTTTCCTCCACGGAATAATCCATGGGCTTATTATCATAAACCGTGATTTCAGGCTTTGCCTTATCGTTCTCCGGCTTTAAGCCAGATTCATGTTCAGATGAATATATCTCCTCATCAGGCTTTACCACTACTGTCTGTGCGGTATTATTCCACTGCATGTTTTTTTATTGCAAGGATATTCTCAATGGATAAATCCTTTAAGCAAAGGCTGCACTCGGCAGAATTGTCAAGGTCATTACTGTCCTTCTGTCCATCTGGCTCCACGGATACCGATAAAGTACTGAAGTCTACCGTCTCAGGTAGAACACAGTCTATAATTATATAATCAGCTGCGCCGCTGGCGATTGATGAAGCAACCTTCTTTTCGAATAGTACATTGTCATTTGAATCCTTTACTTTTACATAAAGCCCGTCCGTAGTAATAAGTCCATTATTCTTTACTTTTGCGTATATGGAAAGAGGCTTGCCGGGCATAAGGGAATTTTTCTCATAATCTACGTACATTACAGAAATATCGGTAAAGTTATCAACCCTAATGTGCTGCGTTGAATTATAGTCTTCATTTCCAACGGTTAGGAACAGGTCAAACCCACGCTCGTCCATGACCGCACTGAAATGATTCAGCATTTTCACATCAGTAAGCTGGACCTTTTCTCCCCCCACTGAAGTACTTCCTTTTCATATATTGAAGAAAGCCATTCATTTTCATATCCCTCAGGCAGCTCCGGGATTTTACTGTACCAACCCGGTTCATATTCGGATATTTCTCCCCATTTGCCGGTTACTTCATCAAACACTGCGTTCATTGAAACGATCTGCATATCAAAATCATCAGGAACATCCTCAAAGGAATCAACCCCATAGGCTTTAGCGCAGCTTTTCCATGCCAGGCTCAATTTGCCTCCCTCAGCCTAAGTTCCCAAGAGTTTTTTGGTCTACACTTTACGCCTGACGTGGTATAGTCGCCGGGCATTGCACCTTGAAAGCCTTATATGCTTCGTTCATTTTTTTGACGGGTTCCGTGGTTATGAACTCCTTATCATACACAATGGCATGCTGTTCATGCAGATTCATGAACATGGATTCAGTTGTAAGCGATGTTTTTCCGAGCTTATCGGACATCATCTTTAATGTTACCGCAGCGATGAATGTCATCATCAGATGCCCACGGAGTGTATCCTCGTTTTCGACATTTATGGGAAGTATCTTTCCTCCCTGCTTGCAGATTTCGAAGATCTTCTCCACCTGGTCCCTCATGTAATAAAGTGGGAGAAGCTTATCTGCTGCAACTTTGCGTGTGGTTATAAGAACGAACACCCCCTGCTTTTGCAGATCATCAAATATATCTGCTCCGGTGAGGTTCTCATCCCCCGCACGTTCGATGGCATGTTTTTGTCCCTCGTTGTGCATGGTCATATCCTTGCACAGGTATGCGTAAGCCGGCCTGTTTTCCTTTTCGCCTATCTTACAGGGGATGCGTTTGATATATACAAGCCTGTTGTTGTACAATACTGCATTCGATTTTGATACAAGGCTCTTCAGATGATTCTTTATTGCGTTCTGATAAACCTTGAAGTTGCTCTTCATGCGGGCCATAAAAGATACTCCTGCATCAAGCAGGGCGTCCGCATTTTTACTGGTATAGTATCCTACATCAAGGATGGCAAACTTTGTATTGACACCATTGGCTTTAAGCTCAGCTATCGTGCGTGTTATAGTGCTTACATCAATCATATTGCCCGAAACATAACGGAAGAACAGAGGCATGCCGGTATGCTGCTGCACAACATAGATAAGACGGAGTTCCTCGCTGATAACCCCATTGTGATTGTTGACGGCAGTCAGCGGGAACCTGATGGAATTAGGCAGTCCTGAACTGTCGATCAGAACACCATCATCAATTCCGTCAGGTGTATCTTTACAATCGGCAGCATTGTTTTTTTCAAGGAACCGGAAATATTCCTTGAAGAAACTCCGTTTGGCATCTTCGCTGCCTATATCGGCAAGAGCATCGCTTATCCTTTGTGACGCAAGCTGTGCCTTTGGATAGAGGTATTTTGCGTATGTAAGCTCCCACCAGTCCTCTGCATGGCAGTTTGCGTACGATGTTAGTATATAATACGATAACAGGGCATGCAGGGTATCACTGTTTCTATACTTGATAGCATCCACAGCTTCCAGAAGACCGCTTTTGTTGAGAAAACTGTCCAGCAGGAATACATCGCCAAAAGAAACAATCAGCGTTGGACGGACAGGATACTTCGTTTTCCGCTGCCTCTTTGGTTCTTCAAAACCGGCAGGAACCGGGCTGAAAATGTTTGTTGCAACATCATATACAAACAGACCGCGTTCACGGCTTTTGAATATGCCCTTTTCCTTGTCAATAACCCGGCCAAGGTAAATTTGATCTCCTTTGCCAACATTGGCACCCTTACGGACTGAATGCGTTGCTGTGCCATACTCTATGCCGTTTACTACATTGTAGTTGATATACATTGACCTATCCTGTTTGCGATTGTAGACTAAGTTAAATATTTACATCTACATTATAGCAGGATAGATGGTATAATGCAAGCAGAAATGCAATAAAATACAGTATTTATAAGCCTTTCGAGGTACTATGCGTAGCTATAAAAACGGTTGTAGACTAAAAAACAGTCGGGAACTCAGGTTAAGGCTGATATACTCAGGATGGTCTTTCCTTTCTTAAAAGCTCATCACCTTCAATGGAGAGAACCCTGACGGGAGTAAACCGGTAGGTTTATTTATTCGGAGCTTGAATCTAAAAATGAAAGCAAAGGTTGTTGCCGATCTCCATTTGTTGGAGGAATATGGTAATCTGGCACGAGAACCTCTTTCTAAAGAACTGGATGACGGAATATTTGAAGTAAGGACAATTGAGGGCAGTGATATCGTCCGGATATTGTATTTCTTTGACAAAGACAGACTGGTCATTGCTACTAACGGGTTCGTTAAAAAACAGCAGAAAACACCGAAAAAAGAGATAGATCTGGCAAAACGACGTAGAGATGATTATTTCCGCAGGAAGGAGGCGGGCACATATGAGTGATTTACAGGAATTAACAAAAGAGCTGATGATGGATCCCGACTTTAAGAAAGAATATGAAACATTACAGCCCGAAATGGACATAAAGAGAGCATTACTTGATGCCAGAATCAATGCAGGGTTGACCCAGTCTGAGTTGTCAGAAAAGAGCGGGATCAGTCAGGCTGATATCAGCAGACTTGAGAAAGGAACCAGAAATCCAAGTATAGCACTTCTGAAAAGGCTTGCTGAAGCGTTGGACAGCACTCTCCGTATAGAGTTTGTTCCCAAAACTTGAATCCACGTCTCCATATAAGTGTCCTGAAACGATAAATCCCGGGGACGGAGATAGTGGTCCAAAAAACACGTGGACCGCGTGGACGGAGATAGTGGTCCAAAAAATGACCCATAAACCCCGTCCCCCCGGCCTCACCATGAAAGGTACCCTTAGCTCAATTCGAGTGGAAAACTTGTCATACAGCGCTGCATCGGCAAGCTACTATTATGGCCCGAACCTTACAATAGAGAACGCAAAAAACCGGGATGTTACATTCAAAGGGGAAATGAAGCTCCACAACCTTAATGGCGAGGGTCTTGTTGTTAAACCGGGAAACCTGGAATTTGGAGCGATCTGCAGTAAGCACAAAGACCAGATGCGAAAGATGGTTACGAGAGAATCTTCGCCGGGAAAGAGCATTTTCATCTGCAATGAGTGCGTAGAGATTTGCAGGAGCATAATGGAAGAGGAAACAGAAGATGACAGGAATCAGTGGGCGTCTTTTTTCAGTTCCGGTCGTAACCCGCCTTACGGTAATATGGTCGTAGGAAGCCGTTTCTCCAGGAGCTCTCCGACTGAATAAGCAATACCTTCTTCATCCAGCACCTGCAGGAACTCCTTTAAGTATTTGCCATCTTTTCGTATCGTATGGAAGCTGACAAAGAAATACTCTTTATTTGCATTGACCTCAAACATCAAATGCGCAATTGTCAGTGAATATACACCTTCGATAAAAGGCTCCAGACCGCCCCAGTCGACCTTGCCCACATAGCTTATATGAAAAGAAGATGGTACCCCGTGAGTGATCAGGCTGTTTTCAAAGGCATAATCAACCTTGCTTTCCAGATCCGGCTGCAAATCAATCTGCCTGCGCAGTTCTTCTACCCTCCGGCACCTGTCCCAGCTTGCCTCCGGCTGCATCTGAAGGTACATACGGCTTCTTGTAACAGTCGAGATCTTATCGACAGGCCAATCCTTCATCCCACTGTCATACTGTACATACATTTGCCGGACCATATCTCTGTAGGTATCGGGACAGCCCACATCCTCCCGGTAGTTATTGGCGATGCCGACGGTAAACTTACTCTCTTCAGGAAGTGCCTTCACGCACATTTTATACAAAACAGCAGCTAAAATGGAATTGGGGCTCCCGTCATTGTCACGTGCGTATTTCATCAAAGGCGCCCGGGGAATACGAATGGGGTAATAACCGTCTATGCCGTTGGGATCCTTCATTCTTTCCATGTAGTCCATTCTCGGCACGAAAGAATCCGTAGTGAAATTCAGCGTTCCGAGCGGCTCTTCGTCAGGCAGCGAAGCAGGATCCGGCTCAGCCTGCTCTTCGTTAGTTATCGGTGTGTCAGCCGTCATAATACCATTTGCATCCACGTCATGTCCCAAATCCGTCAAATACTGCCACAGGGTGGCTTTTATCCACCTCATGGAGCCGCATCCCCCGCAAAAGTTATGCGAGAAGGAGAAAAAGACGTCGTTATTTTCATAGGTGATGGCAAAAAGCAGGCCGTTGGACTCGTCCGTTCCAAGGCGTACGCTTTTATCCCCTTCTATCACGGCAATCGGCTTATCGCAGGGTTCAAAAATATATGCGTCCTCTTCATTCAAGGCTACCGTCCTGCTGTAATACGGAAACCTCCGAAACGCTTTTGCGGCAGCCTCCGAAAGAACGGCTCCATTCACCTGTTCCTTTAAGCTCACTCTTATTTTTACCGAAAACACATCACGTTTTTTAAGCTCGTAAAGTGTATAGGAATCAAAATCATATTTAGGCAAATCGATGCTCCTTTCCAAAACAAACTATGCTCATACTCTGCAATCTGCCTCATAAGGCAGACGGCTGAAAAACAACGCATCTCATGACGCAATGGATCCTTTGAACCTGGGACAATTATAACCGTTATCGTCTCTCTCCTGCAAGACGTATCATTTTCGGATGATAGGAAAAGCATCCCGTCTCTGATCCGGACGGCACGGAGGTGGCTGCAAACGCCGCATTCCCGTCTGTATCCTCGCTTACCGTGTTATTCTTAAGATCCCACTGGCTTATGTTGAAAGCACTTTCATAGGCGTCGCCCTCGCTTGCAAAGAGGAAGCCATCTTTGTATTTAACAGCCCTCTGGCCGAAAGAATGGCTGTTGTATATGCAGTTTTATATATCTGTAAGCAGGCTATGGTAGAAAGACCGCCCCCCGGAGCTGCAACCCCGGAAAGCGGCGACAATGTGGATGATCAAAGCTACGGAAATATTATATATCCGCATGTTAAAGGAGACATGGGTAATGGTATATATTAGATAAAGCAAAGTAGCGGAGATAGCTGCATATGGTATTTTATGATACAAAAGAATACGACAGATCGTATCCTTTCAGGCAAGGGATAATTTCAAGCAGGTGTTCCGGACCCTGGATCATGATCGAATACAGGACAATGATTTCCAGGAAATTGTTTACATTTAATCCGTAAATATTTAATTGTTTGCAGATATTTCATGTGGAAATATGAAGCTATAAAATAGATTATTAAGAAAAAGGCGGTGATAATATGGCAGGAACAAGTGCTTATGCGACACCCATAACAATGCCTTTAGTTGCAAATAGACCTCTTAAGACAAAGATGTCTAAGGAAGCAAAAGCTCATTATGAGTAGAAAAAGCTTGCTTCAAAGTTTGAATCAGGAAATACATTCCTTGATAATTTCATTAAGTCAGATTAGGCTTTTGATGCCGGTATTGGAAAAACTTTTGTATGGATAGATGAAAAGCGCACCAAAATAATTTTTGCGGTCACTCCTCCGGCGATGGTATTAAAAGATGATATTGCATCCGGGCTTTTTCCCGTACAAACAGGCTTTTTGATGATACTCAAAAATGTATTGATGCCGGAGATTTTACCGTTTTTGAATTAGGGTATTGCCGGGCCGGGTGGTTTTTACTGTCGCCACTATATCGCCACTGGTTCCGTTCTTGCTGGGTTTATACCTGCATTCCCCGCTTAAGCCTGGAATTCTGATACCGCTTATCTTCTTGATCTTGTCTTCTTTTTTGTTAAGCTTAAAATCAAACTTCTCGAAATCCAGATCCGTCGCAAGGTCAGGCTTAACTATATCAAATCCAAGCTCCTTCTTCTTTATGATATTTCTGGCCTCTTTACTATAGTTCTTATTCAGCTTCACGACGATAGCCGGCGTTTTCCCGTTCTTAAAACCATTCGTGTATTTCGCATTCCTGATCTTTATCTTGAAATCCCCGGATGGAATGTTCACTCCGTTTTTCTTCACGGAAAGCTCTATATCAGCGGTCTTCTTTCCCGTACTGTTACCCGAAAGCACATGCGAGAACACCATCTTCATACGTGGATCCCCCGGCAAAAAGATATGCGCTGTCGTTTCCTACGCAGTTTACGATATTATAAGATCCATAAGACCAGCCGTATTCCTCTTCTTCAATTGGACCTTCGTTAAAGGTCTCCTGCTTAAACACCTGCTCGTTGTAATCCTTTATATCCTCGCTTCCCGAAATGTCGCTCTTATGCCAGGCATAGTACGCCAGATTCTTCCAGGACAATTCATGCCCGGTTCCGTATTTCTTATTGAGACAGCCCTCTAAAGCGGACACATTTCCGAAAGCCCAGCATAGACCCGTATTTCCCTGATCGTTTATTTCCGTATAATACGGGGATTTATACTGATGGTCGGAGGCAGAGCCCTCTTCAGATCCAAGTATCATGATATGATGTTCTATGCTTTCCGCCCTTCCTCTGTGTCCGGAGAACCTGCGGTATCTGTCCGGCCTGTTTTGGCGCACGCCCGTATCTGCACTTACGGCACAAAGAAACGGGGATAGTGGGTCCCCTCTTCTTGGTTAAAAAATGCAGATATCCGCAAAAATTTCACGAATGCTATTGATGTGGAAGGCAGGGATATGTTATGTTATGCGTGAAATAATTGCGGATAACCGCAAATAAATTGTGAGGCGCATAAATGTATCCGAGAGAGCAATATTTGAAGGAGATAATTTCAAAGAAAGATAACGGACGTATTAAGATAATTACGGGGCTTCGCAGAAGCGGTAAGTCGGTATTGTTGTTTCAACTGTATCGGGAATGGCTTTTGGGGGAGGGCGTGAAGGAAGACCAGATCATTGCTCTGGCATTGGATATATTGGAAAATGCCAAATATCGTAATCCATTGGAGCTTGATAAGTATATCCGAGATCATATGATCGATCCTGAGAAGAGGTATTATATTTTCATTGATGAAATTCAGTTCGTATCCGAAATTCAGAACCCATATGTGGATAATGAGGATGCTAAGATAACATTTATCGATGTTATCCTTGGATTTATGCATATGGAAAACGCCGATGTGTACGTTACCGGCAGTAATTCTAAGATGCTTTCTTCAGATATTTTGACTCAGTTCAGAGACAGAGGGGACGAGATCCGGGTATATCCGCTGTCATTTGCGGAGTTTTATAACGAATACGCCGGGGATAAGCGTGGAGCATGGCAGGATTATTATACTTATGGTGGTATGCCGTATGTTACCTCTCTTGAATCACATGAGGAAAAAAGCAGGTACTTAAAGGAGCTCTTCGACCGGACTTATATAAAAGATGTACTTGAAAGACACGAAATAAAAAATGATACGGAAGTGCTGGATATATTGCTTGATGTCCTTGCATCCGGAATCGGATCGCTTACCAATCCAAGTAAGCTGGCCAATACGTTTAAAAGTGAACGGCAGATTGGTATAGGCTCTGAAACAATTGAAAAATATATCGGTTATTTTGCGGAGGCATTCCTCATAGAGAAAGTTGTTCGCTACGAGGTTAAGGGAAGGAAATACATTGGAACTCCGGCCAAATATTATTACACTGATTTGGGACTTCGCAATGCAAGACTTGGATTCAGACAGCTGGAAGAGACTCATATCATGGAAAATGTGTTGTATAACGATCTCATCCGGAGAGGCATGAATGTTGATGTGGGTGTGGTGGAATATAATACCAGGGATGCTGATGGTAAGAAAATCCGAAAACAACTGGAGGTCGATTTCGTCGTAAACCAAGGTAGCAAGCGGTTTTATATTCAATCTGCGCTATCTATAGCTGATCCGGACAAAAAGGAGCAGGAGATAGAATCATTGAAAAGGATTCCTGACTCTTTCAGCAAGATAGTTGTAGTCAGGGATTACTTAAAACCCTGGCAGGATGAAAACGGGTTCACATATGTTGGTATAGAGCAATTCCTTCTGGATGAAGATCTTTTGAGATGAAACAAACGAGGATACAGATGAACCACGGGGACGTGGATAGTGGTCCAAAAAATGACCCATAAACCCCGTCCCCCAGGGTCAAAAACATTCCATTATTTCAGAAATGTGGTATAATATCGGAGAACCGCTTTTGCAAAGTCGGTGGGAACAGGTTAACAAGAAAGGAGCGGCATCGACAGATTATGGATTACAAACAAAACTATGAGTACTGGCTGAATGACGATTATTTCGACGCGGAGACCAAGGCGGAGCTCCTCGCCATCAAGGATGACGAAGGCGAGATCGAAGAGCGCTTCTATAAGGATCTGGAATTTGGTACCGGAGGCTTAAGGGGTATTATAGGAGCGGGAACAAACCGTATGAATATCTATACGGTGAGAAGGGCCACCCAGGGACTGGCGAATTACATCCTTAAAGAAGGCACGGGAGATAAGGGCGTAGCCATAGCCTATGACTGCCGCAGGATGTCACCGGAATTTGCCGATGTTGCAGCACTCTGTCTGGCGGCAAACGGAATAAAGGCTTATGTGTTTGATTCACTCAGGCCCACCCCCGAGTTGTCCTTTGCCATCAGGTATTTAAAGTGTACCGCGGGAATAGTGATAACTGCCAGCCACAATCCGCCTGAATACAACGGATATAAGGCTTACTGGGAGGACGGTGCCCAGGTTACCTCACCCAGGGACACGGATATTGTAAATGAAGTGGCTGCCATAAAGGATTTCAGCGAAGCAAAGACCATGGACATGGAGGAAGCGAAGGCAGCCGGTCTCTACAATGTAATCGGCAAGGATATTGACGATAAATATATAGCGGAATTAAAGAAGCTTATAATCCATCCCGATGTGATTAAGGAGATGTCAAAGGATATAAAGATCGTCTATTCTCCTTTCCATGGCACCGGAAATGTGCCTGTAAGGCGGGTATTGGAGGAGCTGGGATTTGAAAACGTCTATGTGGTTCCCGAGCAGGAGCTTCCGGATCCCGACTTTACGACCCTCGATTATCCCAATCCCGAGGATCCCAAGGCCTTTACCCTTGCCTTAAAGCTGGCTAAGGAAAAGGATGCGGATATTGTTATGGCCACAGATCCCGACGCTGACAGGCTTGGTATCTATGCAAAGGATTCCGCAACGGGAGAATATATGCCCTTCACCGGAAATATGTCGGGAATACTCATTGCCGAATACCGTATCAGGGAATTAAAGGAGACAGGAGCCCTTCCGGAAAACGGAGCGGTAATAAAGACCATAGTTTCATCAAATATGATAGATCCCATAGCAGAGGAGTATAAGCAGAAGCTTATCGAGGTCCTCACCGGATTTAAGTATATCGGAGAGCAGATAAAGTGGTTTGAAGAGCAGAATACCTATGAATATGTATTCGGATATGAGGAATCCTACGGATGTTTAGTTGGAACCCACGCCAGAGACAAGGATGCGGTAGACGCAGTGATGTGTCTTGCAGAGGTTGCCGCCTGGTGTAAGAAAAACGGCATTACCGTATGGGACCAGATGCTGAATATCTATAAGAAATACGGATATTACCGCGAAGGAATACATACAGTTACCTTAAAGGGTATTGACGGGGCAAAGGAAATCCAGGGCATAATGGAGAGGATAAGGAATAACCCTCCCAAGGAGTTTGCCGGTCTTAAGGTAAAGGAATTCAGGGATTACAAGGCTGATAAGGCTGTGAATATGGAGACCGGAGAGGAAAAGAAGACAGGACTTCCTTCCTCCAATGTGCTCTATTTTGACCTGGACAACAATTCCTGGTGCTGTGTACGTCCTTCCGGCACAGAGCCCAAGATAAAGTTCTACATGGGAGTTAAGGGAACAAGCCTTGAGGATTCCGAAAAGAGGCTCGAGGAGCTTAAGGAAGAGGTTATTAAAAAGCTGGCTTCATGAAAAAGCATATTAAGACGGCGGTTTACATAATATTATTTCTTATGGCTGCCGTCTCGGTTCTGCAGGGCGCTAAAAACGCCCTGCATTTCAGTCAGGATTTTCAATATGACGCCGCCTTGGCTCTCCGGTGCGGAATAAATCCCTATGAGGAGAGCCTGGAACCCACCGGGGCGTTGGAAAACAGCCCTGTCGGGGAGTTTTACCGGGTTTTCCGGGAGGCGGGGGCGCCCCAGAAAATGGAGGCCAATCAGTTTCCGAGTCTCCTTATGCTTTTATTTCCCCTGACATTCCTGCCCTATAAGGCGGCCAGAACGGCATGGCTCATTCTAAATCTCCTGTTTTCCGTAGGAATATGCGTGCTTCTCCGTAAGACCTTCTTAAAGGAAATGGACAGGGATGTCTTTAATATGCTGATGCTTTTGACAGCTGCCGGTATGCCCTTCAGGAATCAGCTGGGAGTGGGGCAGCATACGCTGTTCGCATTCTTCTTTTTCCTGCTTTCGATGTATCTTTCGGAGAGAGGAAATGGTATAATATCCGGGCTTTCGCTTTCGGTCTCGTATTTTAAGTATACTCTTACTGCGCCCCTGGCGTTGTATTTTTTATATAAAAGGAAATATACTGAGTTTCTGGTATCTCTAATACCCCATGTTCTTCTTACCTTTGTGGGGGCGGTGATGCTGAAAAAAAGCTATATTGACATGATAAGGCAGCCCCTTCAGGTGTCCTCACTGCTTTCCGGGGAGGGATCCATAGATATCGGGGCGCTTTCGGGAGGAACGTCCGCAGGCCTTTTGTTTACGGCACTTATAATGGCCGGATGTCTGGCAATGGCCTTTATTCTTCCGGCAAAGGAGGACAACAGATTTTTTGCCCTGCTCATTCTTTTCAGCCTTATAATGACGTACCACAGGATCTACGATTTCTTTGTGCTGTCGGCAGTGTCCTGCGGAACGCTTTTATCAGGGCTGACCTTTAAGGGTACGGATGGGAAAAAGCCGGACAGACCGGAGATCATTATCGGGGTACTGTACCTGGTGCTTCTCATTTATTTCTATTTCGTGATCAGGATATTCAATGAAAGCCGCTTTGCATTGTACACAGCAGCGGGATTATATTATGTGTTCCTTGTTCTGTATATATCATTTTTCCGTAAACAGGGACAGCGTCAGTAAAGACTGACCGGGAGGACTTCCGATGCAGGATAAACTCTATATAATCATTCCGGCTTATAATGAAGAAGCAAATATCAGGAATGTGATAAATGACTGGTATCCCATAGCGGTCATGGCCGGGGAAGGATCAAGGCTCGTGATAGTAAATGACGGCAGCCGTGACGGAACCTTAAATGTCATTAAGGAAGAACAGAAGACAAGACCACAGCTCATTGTAAAAAGCAAAGAAAATTCCGGGCACGGAGGGACTGTCCTCTGCGGTTATAAGTATGCCGTCTCAGAAGGGGCTGATTATGTGTTCCAGACAGATTCCGACGGACAGACAAATCCCGGGGAATTTGAAGAATTCTTCAGGTGCAGGCGGCACTACGATATGGTAATAGGCTCCAGGAAGAGCCGTCAGGACGGTCTGTCCAGGGTGTTGGTCACAAAGATACTTAAAGCAGTGGTTTTCTTATGCTTTCATGTGTGGGTGGAGGATGCCAATACCCCCTTCAGGCTTATGAAGGCTGAGACCCTGAAGCGTGAGCTGAGATACGTGCCCAAAGACTATTTTCTCACAAATGTGCTTCTTACCGTGGCCTTTACAAAGCATAACAGAGCGATAAAATACATCCCCATTACCTTCAGGCCCAGACAGGGGGGAGTTAATTCCATAAATATGAAACGGATAATCGGAATAGGCAGGAATGCCCTCAGGGATTTTGCAAAGCTGAACCGGATACTGTAGGAACCGATATCGGATCACGCTCAATTACGTTTCCAAAAGAGGATTGGAATTGGAGCAATGAATAAATTAATTAAACAGATATTGAAATTCGGAGTGGTGGGAGGTCTTTCATTCCTGATAGACTTTGCCATATATACACTGATCATAGCATGTTTCGGCAACGCGAAGACAACAGTGGCAGTTGCAGCCTTCTTCGGTTTTACCATATCCCTTATTTTCAATTATTTCACCAGCATGAAGTTTGTCTTTGTCCATGATGAGAACATGGACAGGAAGAAGGAGTTTACTGTTTTTGCCGTGCTCTCCCTTATAGGTCTTGCGTTAAATGAGATCCTGATACTTGGAGTGCTGGCGGTATTTGATAACGTGGTCTTTCTTCAGCAGGGCTTCAACGGACTGCTCTGGAAATATAAAGAAACGCTGGGAAAGATATTTGCAACCGGGGTTGTAATGGTCTACAACTTTATCACCAGGAAGATATTTATTGAGAAAAAGGGATAAAAAAAGAAAGACTGCCTTCATCATCATGGGTTTATTGCTCCTTGCGGCGTGTGTTTCCGCAGCAGCCGCTGTTTTTATTTCCTGGAACGGTATTCCGGGAGACAGGAGCACGGTAAAGAACGGAACCGTAAAGGGAAGCATCCTTGCAGATATGCCCGGAGAGGTGATAGTGGCGGAACCGGAGAGAGAGCCGGTTAAAGAGATGGATCCGGAAATAAAAAGCTCCATTGCTGAGGCGGAAACAGAGGAGCTTTTAGAGGATAAAAAAGAAGACCGGATCGTGGATCTCATAGTTTTTGCCGGGCAGAGCAATATGTCGGGATACGGGGGAGACGCCGGGGAAGCCGGAAGGGTAACTGACGGCGCAGGGGCGGAATTCCGCTCCGTTTCGGATCCCACAAAGCTCTACACTCTGGTGGAACCCTTCGGTATATATGAAAACACCGAGATAATGAATGACCTCTATATGAAGAGGGGGACGCTGGTCACATCATTCGTAAATACCTGGTATGAGGAAACGGGTACTCCGGTTATAGCGGTGTCTGCGTCCAAGGGCGGCATGAGTTCGGCTTATTTTGCGTCGGATGCGGTCTGTACAGAGGTGACGGACAGGTTTTTAAGGGCCAAGGAGTGGCTTACGGAAAACGGTTATACAGTAGGTAACCAGTTTCTCATTTTTCTGCAGGGAGAGAATGATGTACTTGAAAATATCCCGGATGAGCAGTATTTAGCGGACATTAATGTGTTTTCATCCCGGCTATTCATGTCGGGGATAGATAAGTTCCTGATGATAAGGATCGGCGGAGAGAAGGGAAAGCACGAGGCCTTTAAGAGAATAGCGGATCTTCAGACGGAGCTCTGCAGAACCGATCCCCGTTTTGTCCTGGTCTCCACCCTGCTTTCGGGAGTGGGTGATGACCACATGGTGGATAAATACCACTACGACCAGGCTGCGCTCAATCTTCTCGGGGCTGACGCGGCAAGGAACGGGGCATATTTTGCAAAAACCAGACAGGATCCGGAGATTACGGATTTTTCCACCGGAGAGAAGTACATTCCGGTGATATATGACGGGATATAAAGAGGTGACGCTGTGGAAAAAGAAAAGATATTGCTTTTTATACCGGCCTATAACTGTGAAAAGCAGATAGTAAGGGTACTGTCACAGCTTGACAGTGAGGTGATGGGCTATATTGATGAAGTGATAGTCATTAATAACAGAAGCACGGACGGTACGGAGGAAGCTGTCCTTACGTTTCAGAGGGAGCATGGGGATCTCCCCTTAAAGCTCTTCAGGAATGAGGAAAATTACGGACTTGGAGGCTCCCAGAAGGTGGCCTTTGACTATGCCATAAATAACGGCTTTACCCATGCGGTGATACTTCACGGCGATGATCAGGGGAATATCAGGGATTTTCTCCCGGTTTTCAAAAAGAAGTATTATGAGTTCTACGACTGTGTCCTTGGCGCCAGATTTATGAGGGGCAGCAGGCTTTACGGTTATTCAGCCCTGCGGACCATGGGAAATATCGTCTATGATTTTCTCTTTGCCTTTGCAACGGGAAGACGGGTGTTTGACCTGGGAAGCGGTCTTAACATGTATGACGTTTCCATGCTGAAGGACAGATTTTATATTAAATTCCCCGACAATCTGATGTTTAATTACTGCATGGTGCTGGCATTGAAGTACTATGACCAGAAGTGCCGTTTCTTCCCTATTTCCTGGAGGGAGACAGACCAGGTGTCCAATGTGAAGCTCTGGAGCCAGGCGGTTACCGTGCTTAAGATGATGTTTGATTTTATAAAGGATCCCGATGTGATAAAAGGGGAATACCGGGATAAGGTGACAGAGGAATACAGGGCAGAGGAGATCAGATGAGTTTTTACCTGAATTTCGGGCTGAATACAGTATTTTTAGGACCCGTGCTTTTCTTCTTTGCACTGGCCCATGTCTTTAAGTTCACAAGGTTTTATCTGGTCCTTATGGAGGAAAAAGGGCTGTCTTTTTTTGACGTTCTCTTTCTCTATGTGAGGACGACATTTGTAAATCTCATCATCCCTTTTAAGCTGGGAGAGCTGTACAGGATATGGGCGGTAAAAAGGATGACGGGATTATTAAAGACCGGAATACTTCTGGTGGTGATAGACCGGTTTTTTGACACCCTGGCGCTTCTTGCCATTACCCTGCCCTTTGAGGTACTGACGGCACGGGGTGCGGATACTGTGCTGATGCTTCTGTTTGCAGGACTTATCCTGCTGTTTTTCTGCTATTTCTTTTTTACCCCTACCTACAGATATCTGAATAAGTATCTCATAATGAAAAAAAGATCCCAAAGGGCCATGACCCTCCTTGCTGCCCTTGACAATGCCAATTCCTGGCACAGCTTTTTAAGAAAGCTGATAAGGGGCAGGAGCCCGCTGGTATTCTTATCCTCACTTCTTGGATGGGGCATGGAATTTGCGGCAATGAAGGCGTTTTTTACCGCCTTTGGCCTGGATTTCGGCATAGACGAATTTATCCGCTATATCAATTCCATTCTGTCCGGTGAAAAGAGCAGCATGGGAACGGTCTATAACATAATGGGTTCAGGCATCTTCCTGATCCTGACAGTTGTGTTCTTTGCTGTCTGGCACAGTGAAAAGAAAGGAGCGGCACCGACGAAAGCATGAAGGATATTATCATAATCTATGATGACAGGCTGAGACCCGGAGATGATATAAGGGAGATCGCCGGGGTAAAATCCTTTGGAAGGATTATATACAGGAGAAAGCGCTTAAGGGAGATCTTTGAGGAAAATGTCAGGGAGGCTGCGGATAAGGTCAGGGTAAACGTGGAAATCAGGGATTACGGAGATATCTCACCGGCTCTGATGAATGAGTCTGTCTTTGACAGAGCTGTGCTGCTGATCTTTTCAGACTGCATGATAAAGGATAAAGGGGAGTTCGGGGTCATATTGAGGAAGTGCTCTTTTTCCGGCGGCAATTTCCGTGTCAGCGCGGGAGACAATACGGCGGCCATGATATTTTCCGGCAGGGAGGACTTTATCCGCTACGCCGGTACTCCTGAAAGCATACGGGAGAAGGCCGGGGAATTAGATAATGTTGAAAATGATGCTTTTCTTGATATCTCCGGAAAGGAGAGCTTTTTAAGCTTTATAACCGGAGGCTTTGAAGCCAGATTTTTCAATTCCCTTTCCGGTGATGAATATACCGTGATAAAGAGGAGCAGCAATAAGGAAAAGATACGTGCGGAATACAGCTTTTACTATCTGCTCCCGGACAGTATGAGGAGCTGGTTTGTACTCCCCTATGAGTACAAAGATGAGGGCGGTACCGCCTCCTATAAGATGCAGCGTTATCACATGACGGATCTTGCAATAAGATATGTTCACGGGGCCATTTCAACAGATGAGTTTAAAAAGATCCTGGATCTGGTGTTCCGCTTTTTATCGGAGCGTGTTAAAAAGAGGGTCACCTGGAACGAGTTTTACGAAAAGAGGAAGCTTTTATACATAGATAAGGTGGAGAAGAGGATAAATGAGCTGAAGGCACATGCCGATTTTCCGAAGATCAGCAATTTTATTACCAGCGGCACGGATTTTCACAGCATTGACGAGATAGTAAACCGCTATGAGGAAAAATATGATGCCATGATAGGAAAGACAAAGGAGGAACTATGTGAGACCGTGAGCCACGGAGACCTCTGTTTTTCAAATATCCTCTATTCGGCGGATGCGAACCTGATGCGGCTCATAGATCCCAGAGGTGCGGTGTCGGAAAAGGATATCTATTCGGATCCTCTCTATGATATAGCAAAGCTTTCCCACTCGGTTTCGGGACAGTATGATTTTATAAACAGCGGCCTCTATGCCATAAGCTTAAATTCCGATATGAAGCTTGGTCTCACCCTGGATCATGATATAAGGGAATACCGCAGTATATTTGAAGATAAGCTAAAGGAGACTGGAATTGATGTAAAGACGGTCAGGCTCTTTGAGTGTTCGCTTTTCCTCTCCATGCTGCCTCTTCACATGGACAGACCGCGTAAGGTAATGGGCTTTATTCTGAACGCTTTGAAAATACTGGAAGAATTGTGATGGATCCTAAGACAGTACGGGAAAATATCGTAAAAATAAAAGACTATACGGGAAGAAACGGGGTGAAGGCCGCACTTTTCCGGATAGCGGAGGGTATAAAGGAAAGTGCCGGGGACCGGAAATACTCTTTAGAAAGGGACAAGTTACCCCCCTATATTCCGGGAGAGGATCAGGAGATACCGGAAAACGCTCCTGTGATCAGCGTGGTAATTCCGGTTTTCGGGCCGGATATGGATGATTTTGCACATCTTCTGGACTCCCTTGCGGTACAGAGCTATAAGAACTTTGAAACCGTGATAGTCGATGCCGGCAGTGACAGCAGTATATATGAGGTAGTGAAGGTATATGCGGAGGATCCGGGTATCAGTCTTAAGATAAAATACAGGAAACTTAAGGAAAACCGGGGAATATCGGAGAATACCAATGAGGCCATAAAGGAGGCGGAAGGGGAATATGTGTCTTTTCTTGACCATGATGACCTGCTTTCTCCCGATGCTTTGCTTGAAACCGCAAAGGCGGCGGCTCTTGGCGCTGATGTTATCTATACTGACGAGGACAAGTATGACAGCCTTTCCGACCGTTATTTCTGCCCCAACAGAAAGCCGGACTTCAATCTGGATCTGCTGCTCTCAAATAACTATATCTGCCACCTTTTAACGGTGAGAAAGACGCTGCTCCGTGAGCTTAAGGGGCTTCGGAGCGAATTTGACGGGGCCCAGGACCATGATCTCATTCTCAGGCTTTCAGAAATCGTACCTCGCGAGAAGATAGTCCATGTGGACAAGATACTCTATCACTGGAGGCTTACCCCCTCATCCACTGCGGGAAATCCCTTAAACAAGCTGTACGCCTATGACAGCGGCAGAAAGGCGGTACAGGATTATTTTATCAGAAGGGGCATAGGGGCCGTGGTAAAGGATTCCCCCCACAGGGGTTTTTTCCATCCCGTTTATTCCCAGGTAAAGGCGGAAAGTGAAAGCTGTATCCTGTTTCTGGATTCCCGTCTTAATCCCCTTACTGCGGACTACGAAAAATGTTTGGCCGGGTATTTTGCAAGAAGTGAAGTGGGTATCGTGGGAGCCAGGATAATCGGCAGGACCGGGCGTACTGTTTCCAACGGATACATAAAGGATAAGGATGGCAGGAGAATTCCGGAATATGGTAAAATAGACTACAGGTTTTCGGGTTATATGCACAGGGCATCCATGACACGGGAGACTGAAGCCGTAAGTATCCACGCCTTTGCCATAAGGAGGGAGCTTGCGGGGCTTATTGACAGGGATCCTTTCAAAATGTGTGACAGGGTAAGGGAAAGGGGATACACTGTGGTGGTGGATCCGGATATAATATTCAGGTTGAAATGAACGAAGTAACTGTGATAATCCCCAATTACCGGGGAGAAAAGTATATAAGGGACTGCCTTGATTCCCTGAAAGACCAGACCATAAAGGATTTCAGGGTGATTGTAGTCGATAATATGTCAAAGGACGGGAGCACGGATATAGTAAAGAACGAATATCCGGATGTCACCCTTATTGAGCTTTCCGACAATTTTGGCTTTTCCAGGGCTGTAAATGAAGGAATAAAGGCCTCCGACACGCCCTTTGTCATTCTTATGAATAATGACACAAAGGCGGACCGTGGATTTGTGGAGAATCTTTTATCCACCATTAAGGAGGATGAAAAGATTTTTTCCGTATCCTCAAAGATGCTGCAGCTTATGAAGCCGGACAGGATAGACGGGGCCGGGGATCTTTACTGTGCATTCGGCTGGGCCTTTGCCAGGGGAAAGAATAAAAGATCCCACAGATATTCGTCGAAGACAGATGTCTTTTCCGCCTGCGGGGGCGGGGCCATCTACAGGAGAAAGATCTTAGATGAGATAGGCTGGTTTGATGAATTCCATTTTGCATACCTTGAGGATATCGATATCGGCTACAGGGCTCGGATCATGGGATACAGAAATGTATACTGTCCGGATGCCGTGATATATCACCTTGGCAGCGGGGTTTCGGGCTCCAGATACAATGATTTCAAGGTGCGGCTTTCCGCCAGGAACAATATGTACATTGTGATGAAAAACATGCCTTCCCTGCAGATACTAATAAATCTGCCGTTCCTGCTCTTCGGTTTCGGGATTAAGGCGCTGTTTTTTATTTTCACCGGCTATGGGAGGCCATATCTTTCGGGTATAAAGAGGGGATACATACTCTGCCGTGAGGGGAGGAAGTTCCCCTATTCATCAAAGAATCTGAAGAATTATGCCCGTATACAGCTGGAATTATGGTTTAATATGATAAGGCGGTTTACGGATCTTATATAAGGATCTGTGAAAAAACAGTTCCTGACGGATCACTGTCCTGAACCCGGCATTACGGGTGATTAGGAGGATTATTTTGATAAAAGACAATCAGCGCTCCTTCAACAGGGCCCATGTTTTTCTGGATGCCCTGGTGATCGCAGCTTCATATAATCTGGCATATTTTGTAAAATTCCTTTCACCCTGGGAGGACCAGAGCATTCTCCACCTTCCGTACGTTATGTACATGGAGGCTCTGCCCTTCCTTATTGTGGGTTACCTGTTTCTCTACTATGAGTTCAATATGTACAATTCCAAGAGGGCCTCGGGCAGAAAGAGGGAATTCTACAATATCGTAAGGGCCAATACCGTAGGAATGCTGATATTCATAGTGGTACTGTATGTCATCAGACAGAATCACTTCTCAAGGCGGATGATATTTTACTTTTATATCATCAATATCATTCTTGAGACCCTTTTCAGGAATATAGTGAGATATTTCCTGCGTTATATCAGGAAAAAGAGGTTTAATCTGAAATACGTGCTGCTGATCGGCTATTCCAAGGCTGCGGAGGCCTATATAAACAAGCTCCGCTTAAACCCCCAGTGGGGATACGTGATCCGGGGGGTTCTGGATGACAAGGTGGAGGCAGGTACTGTATATAAGGGCATAAAGGTGCTGGGAACCATAGGAAATCTGGAATATATCCTGCCGGAAAACAAGCTGGATGAGATAGCCATCACCTTAAGCCTGGATGAATACGGCAAGCTTGAGCACATAGTGGATCTGTGCGAAAAATCAGGTGTCCACACCCAGTTTATCCCGGATTATAATAACGTGATCCCTTCCCGGCCCTATATGGAGGATCTGGACGGTCTGCCGGTCATCAATATACGGCATGTGCCCCTTACAAATTCCCTTAATATGATGGCGAAGAGAGTTGTGGATATCATCGGTTCCGCATTTCTGCTTATCCTGTTCAGTCCGGTAATGCTTATTTCCGCCGTGGCCATAAAGCTGTCCTCTCCGGGACCCATTATATTTAAGCAGGAGAGAGTGGGGCTTCATAACCGTTCCTTCCAGATGTATAAATTCCGTACCATGGTGGTACAGGAGCCGGATGAGGAAGAGAAGGGATGGACCACAGCGGATGATCCCAGGGTAACAAAGATAGGAAAGATACTGAGAAAGACCAGTATGGACGAGCTTCCACAGCTTTTTAACATCTTCCGGGGGGATATGAGCATAGTGGGACCAAGACCCGAACGTCCCCAGTTTGTGGAGAAATTCAGGGAAGAGATACCCCGCTACATGATAAAGCATCAGGTCCGTCCGGGGCTTACGGGATGGGCCCAGGTCAACGGCCTCCGGGGGAATACATCCATCCGTATGAGAGTGGAATACGATCTCTTCTATATAGAAAACTGGACCATGGGCTTTGATATTAAGATAATGTTCATGACCCTGTTCACCGGATTCGTAAACAAAAATGCCTATTGAGCTGTAGTCCCGCAACATTATGTTGACGATTCAGGCGGTATTCTATACAATATATCGAGTATGCAAAGCATGCCCTTAAAGGGCATAAAGGAGAATGACAGTATGAGAGTGGTTATCCAGGAAAATTATGAGAAAATGTGTAAGTGGGCGGCTGATTATATAGTTTCCAGGATCAATGCCCATAAGGATGAGAGCCGTCCCTTTGTACTGGGACTTCCCACAGGATCAAGTCCCATTGGTGTATATAAGGAGCTTGTCCGGATGAATAAGGCCGGGGAAGTGAGCTTTGAAAATGTTATGACCTTTAATATGGATGAATACCTGGGGCTCCCGAGGGAGCATGAGCAGAGTTACTGGTATTTCATGCACGACAACCTTTTTAACCATCTTACGGATATGAAGCCGGAGAACATCAATATCCTGAACGGTATGGCGGAGGATC
Source organism: uncultured Lachnospiraceae bacterium (assembly GCA_946407725.1). Lineage (GTDB taxonomy): Bacteria > Bacillota > Clostridia > Lachnospirales > Lachnospiraceae > NK4A144. The sequence continues at coordinate 52,813 of CAMJPM010000001.1, read as the reverse complement.
CGGATGCCGAGTGCGCCCGCTATGAAGAGAAGATCGCTTCATACGGCGGTATTGATCTGTTTCTCGGGGGTATCGGGGTAGACGGGCATATTGCCTTTAACGAGCCCTTTACCTCTCTTTCTTCAAGAACCGGTGTGAGAAACTTAACCTCCGACACAAGGATCGTCAATGCCCGTTTCTTTGATAACGATCCGGAAAAGGTACCGTCTCAGGCGCTTTCCGTAGGAGTGGCAACTGTTACGGATTCAAAGGAAGTGATCATTCTGATCAACGGCCACAACAAGGCAAGGGCTCTGGCTGCAACGGTGGAAGGCGGGGTGTCCGGAAAATGGACCTGCTCAGCACTACAGCTTCACAACGCGGCCATTATAGCCTGCGACGAGGCGGCCTGCGGCGAGCTCACCGTAGATACCTATAAATATTTCCTTGATATTGAGAGGAAAGAGAGATTATAATTCCGGAACGGATCAATACTGATCCTTCAGACCGGAACAGGAAAGAGAGTGGCAAAAATGTATAAGATAACGGATCTTTATGACCTGGAACATACCCTTGCGGCAGATTACCTTAAGGGCTTCACATATCCCTGGGAGGCATTAAAGGGGATAAAGGAGCTTATTTTAGAGCTTGGACCCCGCCTTGGGGATGAATATGCGGAGGTGCAGCCTCAGGTATGGGTGCATAAGACGGCGACAGTGGCACCCACGGCCTTTCTCGGGGCTCCCTGTATCATAGGACCCAATACAGAAGTCAGGCACTGCGCTTTTATCAGGGGTTCGGCTCTGGTGGGAGCAGACTGTGTGGTGGGAAATTCAGTGGAATTAAAGAATGTCATTCTTTTCGATCATGTACAGACGCCCCATTATAATTATGTGGGAGACAGCATCCTCGGATACTACAGCCACATGGGAGCCGGCAGCATCACCAGCAACGTGAAGTCAGATAAGAAACTTGTGGTTGTCCATAACGGCACAGAGAACGTGGAGACCGGCATCAAGAAGTTTGGCGCAATGCTGGGAGATTATGTGGAAGTGGGCTGCAACGCGGTGTGCAATCCCGGAACAGTCATAGGGCGCCACAGCAATGTTTATCCCACATCCTGTGTAAGAGGCGTGGTTCCCGAAAATTCCATCTGGAAGGATAACGGGATAGTGATCAGCAAAGAAGATAAATAACGGACAGAAAGGAATGGTATCGGCATAAATGGGTAAATATTTCGGAACAGACGGCTTCAGAGGAGAAGCAAACAAGGATCTCAATTATGAACACGCCATAAAGATAGGCAGGTTTTTAGGATGGTATTACGGGGTGAACCAGGGCAAAAAGGCAAAGGTGGTCATCGGAAAGGATACCAGAAGATCCTCATATATGTTTGAATACGCCCTCTGTACAGGTCTTATGGCCAGCGGAGCTGATGCATACATAATGCACGTAACCACAACCCCTTCCGTAGCTTATATCACGAGAGTAGACGATTTTGACTGCGGAATCATGATCTCCGCTTCCCATAATCCTTTTTATGATAACGGTATCAAGCTGTTAAACGGCAACGGTGAGAAGATGGATGAGGAGACCATTCTTAAGGTTGAGGATTTCATAGACGGAAAGATGGAGCTCCCCATTTCCGAAAGGGAGAACATCGGGCGGACAGTGGACTATGTTTCCGGAAGAAACCGTTATGTAGGCCATCTCATTTCCATGTCCAAGTACAGCTTTAAGAATGTCAAGGTTGGGCTTGACTGCGCAAACGGTGCCGCATGGCAGATCGCAAAGGGCGTGTTTGATGCTCTGGGCGCAAAGACCTATGTTATGAATGCGGATCCCGACGGCTATAATATCAATACTGACTGTGGTTCGACCCATATCGAGCACCTTCAGAAATTTGTGGTGGATAACGGCCTGGATATTGGGTTTGCCTATGACGGAGATGCGGACAGATGCCTTGCCGTAGATGAGAAGGGCAATCTCGTCACCGGAGACCACACCCTCTATATATATGCCCTTTACATGAAGGAGAGAGGAAAGCTTCTGAATAATAAAGTGGTTACCACCGTAATGAGCAACTTCGGCCTTTATAAGGCCCTTGACAAGGTGGGTATCGAGTATGAGAAGACAAAGGTCGGCGATAAATATGTTTATGAGAATATGGTCCAGACCGGAAACCGTATCGGCGGTGAACAGAGCGGACATACCATATTCCTTAAATATGAAACCACAGGCGACGGTATCCTTACCTCCTTAAAGCTCATGGAAGTAATGCTTGCAAAGGAAAAGCCCATGAGCGAGCTGGCGGCTCCGGTGGTGTTCTATCCCCAGGTGCTTAAAAATGTCAGGGTTAAGAGCAAACCTGATGCCCAGAATGATCCGGATGTTATGGCTGCCGTACAGAAGGTTTTAGATGAACTGGGTGACAAGGGCCGTATTCTTGTCCGTGAATCCGGCACTGAGCCTGTTATCAGGGTGATGGTGGAAGCGGAAAGCGATGAGATCTGCGAAAAGTATGTGGATGGGGTTATAGAGGTCATAAAGAATAAGGGACATCTGGCATAAAATCCGGATTCCCGGTCTTTTGACAATGATAGTACTTTGAAGTATAGTAACTGGATATATTAAGATGATCTGAGGAAGAATAAATGTCTTCAAGCGGGAGGAAGTCCAGGAAAAAGAAAAAACGCCGTACCATACGGCGGGTGCTCTTTGCCCTGGAAATAATTGTGGTACTGTTTCTTGCAGGCGCTCTTTATGTGGTGTACAGGCTGGACCTGGCGGATACCGGGAATAAGGAATCCGTAGTTAAGGCGAAGGTAAATGAGGAAGTACAGGCCCAGATAGATGACACGGAAAATGACGAATGGAGAATGGACGGCTATACCAATATAGCCCTTTTTGGTGTTGATTCCAGGGATACAAATCTGGGCAAGGGAGCAAGGACCGATACGATAATGGTTGCCTCTCTGAATAATGCCACCGGAGAGGTAAAGCTCTGCTCCATATTCCGTGATACATATCTGAATATCGGAAATGATACATATAATAAGGCCAATTCCGCCTATTCCTATGGCGGTCCCGATCAGGCCGTACAGATGCTTAACATGAATCTGGATATGGATATTGATGAGTATGTTACCGTAGGCTTTAAGGCACTGGTGGATACCATTGACGATCTGGGCGGTGTTCAGGTGGACATTATTGAGGAGGAGATACATTTCCTCAATGACTACCAGATAGGAACTGCTGAAGCCATCGGGATAAAGGAGAGCGACATAGTAAAGGTTACTTCGCCGGGATTGCAGACCCTGAACGGGCTCCAGGCCACATCCTACTGCCGTATCAGATACACAAAGGGTGATGATTTTAAGAGGGCCGAGAGACAGAGAACTGTGCTGACACAGGTGGCTGAAAAGGCTATGGCTTCAGATATTTCCACGTTGAATGACATCATAGACGACATCTTCCCCCTTTGCAGCACAAGCTTCACCAAGGCTGAAATGGTGGAATACGCATCCAGGGTTGCCTCATATTCCATTGGGGAACAGAGCGGATTTCCCTTTGAAAGGGTTACCGGAAATATGGGTAAGGCAGGAAGCTCTGTTGTTGCCGATGATTTTGAAAAGAATGTGGTGGAGTTCCATAAATTCATCTTCGGGGATTCAGAATACACCCCCTCCTCCACGGTTCAGGGGATAAGCGCAAAGATAGCTGCCGACAGGCAGAAAAACGGGTTGTAATATGGAACATTCCGGTATTGATGTGGTGATACTGACCTTCAGGCCCCGAGAGCAGTTCCTGCGTCTCCTTGACATGCTTGAAAAACAGACCGTCAAACCGGGAAAGATAATAATCATCAATACAGAAGAAGAACAGTTCACCATCGGGGAAAGGGTCATAAGGGAACATCCACGGTGTGAAGTTCATCATATCAGCAAGAGGGAGTTCGATCACGGAGGGACCAGGAATTATGCAGCGGGGTTTTCCGGAGCGGACTTTCTTATCTTTATGACCCAGGATGCGGTACCATATGACAGAAATCTTCTGAAGGAACTGCTTGGTCCTATGGAAGAAGAGCGGGTTGCGATCTCCTATGCGAGGCAGCTTCCCTCAAAGAGTGCCGGGGAAATAGAGAGGTACAACAGAACCTTTAATTATCCGCCCTTTTCAAGGCTGAAGACGAAAGAAGACATACCTAAGCTTGGTATAAAGACCATATTCTGTTCCGATGTGTGCGCCTGCTACAGAAGAAGCGTATTTGACAGGCTCGGAGGGTTTACGGAGAATGTAGTATTTAACGAAGACATGATCTTTGCTTTTTCGGCGGTAATGAATGGCTTTGGGATATACTATGCTTCAGGCGCAGGGGTGGTCCATTCCCATGAATATACCTTTATTCAGCAGTTTAAGAGGAATTTTGATCTGGGTGCTTCCCAGAGTGCCCATCAGGAGGTGTTTTCAAAATTTAAGAGCGAAGGAGAGGGAAAACGTCTTGTGAAGGGATGCATTTCCAATCTCCTTAGAAAAGGCAGGATAGATCTGATACCGGTTTTTATATTTCACTGTGCAGCGAGATACGGAGGATTTCTGCTGGGAAAGAACTACCGTTTCCTGAAGCCCGAAATCATACTTAAGGTCACTTCCGACAGGGCTTACTGGGAAAAATACTTTGGAATGCAGGTTACAATATGAAGGAGAGAACGATATGTGCGGAATAATCGGATATACGGGAAAAAAACAGGTCAAACCCATAATAATAGATGCACTCACCACCCTTGAATACAGGGGCTATGACAGCGCAGGCATGGCGGTCTGCAATGCAAAGGAAAAGAGAACCGATGTATATAAATGCGCGGGCCGTGTCAGGGATCTGAGCAAGAAATGTGAGTTTAAGGATATAAATTCCACCTGCGGCATAGGCCACACCAGATGGGCGACCCACGGCGGTGTCTGTGACGCCAATGCCCATCCCCATACCTCGGGTTCCGTTACCGTGGTGCATAACGGGATCATAGAGAATTACAAGGATCTTGTGGAAGAATTCGATCTTTCCGGAAGTCTCAGATCAGAGACCGACACGGAGGTGGCGGCTGCGATCTTAAACCATTATTATCAGAAGACAAAGGATCCTAAGAAAGCGGTGAAGAGCGCGGTAAAAAGGCTTAAGGGTACCTTTGCCCTGGTGATACTCTTTGCCGACATTCCGGATGTGATATATTCCATCAGGAACGTAAGCCCCATAGTAGCCACTCTTTCGGATGAGGGAGCTATGCTGGCATCGGACCTTACTGCTCTTTGTCAGTTTACGGACCGGTATTTTGTGGTACCTGAATATACCATAGTCGAATTGAGGAAGGACGCTGTTTCCATGTGGTCTCTGGAGGATAATGAGATAATCCCCGAATATCTGACCATGAACTGGGAAAAGAACAGTGCGGAAAAGAACGGATATCCTTTTTATATGGAAAAGGAGATAATGGAACAGCCCAAGGCCATCCGTGATACTGTTTTCGGCAGGACAAAGGGAGGGATCCCCAACTTCAAAGCGGACGGGGTACCCGACGAGCTCTTCACACAGTGCGAGAGGATATGTGTGGTTGCCTGCGGTACCGCCATGCATGCGGGGCTTGTTTTCCAAGCACTTGTCAAAAACAGACTGCATATGCATATAGATGTGGAGCTGGCCAGCGAATTCATGTATTCCGACCCGGTAATAGATGATAAAACCCTGGTTATAGCGGTATCCCAGTCAGGAGAGACCATAGATACCCTTGAAGCCCTTAAATATGCAAGAAGGAAAGGGGCGAAGAGCCTTGCCATAATAAATGTCCGGGGATCCTCCATAGCCCGGGAAAGCGATTATGTGATGTATACCAATGCCGGCCCCGAGATCGCTGTGGCCAGCACAAAGGCGTATACGACGCAGCTAACACTCTTCTATCTTATTGTCTGTAAAATGGCTTATTTAAGGGGAGTGATGAATGATGACGAGGTCAGGGACTGCATCCGCAGCCTTAAGAGAGTTCCTGAGGTCATAAATAATCTTCTTGATGAGAGAAATGCGATACATGTTATAGCAAGGGGGATAATCAACGCAAAGGATCTGTTCATGATAGGCAGGGGACTTGATTACTCCATTCTCATGGAGGGCTCCTTAAAGCTTAAGGAGGTGTCCTATATCCATTCCGAGGCCTATGCCTCCGGAGAATTAAAGCACGGCCCCATTGCCCTGATAACGGAGAATACACCTGTTGTGGCCCTTGTGACCCAGGAACGGATAATGAGCAAGGAGCTTTCCAATATCCGGGAGGTTAAGTCCAGAGGCGCGGCCATTGCACTCTTTATCAAGGCAGACCTGATCCAGCAGTCAACCCGTGAATTTGATACCTTCGTTCTTCCCAATCTTCCGGATGAACTCATGGTATTCCCTGCATCAGTGGCCCTGCAGCTCCTTGCCTATTACGTTTCCAGCGACAAGGGCTTTGATGTGGACAAGCCCCGTAATCTTGCGAAGGTTGTCACTGTGGAGTGACTTTTTGACCCTTGAATCATTTATCCAGTTCACATTTTTATGACCGTATAAACACAAATTGAACACATATGTTTTGTATCATGAAACCCGTAAGCAAAAAACTTACGGGTTTTTAAATCCGGCGCAGCAAACGTCACAGTAAAAAGAGCTTTGTCGTTTGCTATAAAATAGAAAAAGGAAAGAGGGATGACTTATGGAAAACGATTACAGATATCCGAACAACAGCTACCCGAACAGCAGTTACCCAAACAACAGCTACCATATTCCGGAGGTGCCGGAACAAAGCGGTAAAAATCCAACGCCCTTCTGGAAGAAAGCACTTGCGGCCATAGCGCTGGGACTTCTCTTCGGAGCCTTTGCCGGTGCAGGCATATATGTATCAGGGCTTTTGACCGGAAGCATGAGCGCAAAACAGGCGGCGGAAACCCCCGCAGATCCGGGAGCTTCCGGAACACTCGTGGCAGAGGAGCCAAAGACAGAAACACCGGCTGTGGTAAAAAATGACCAGATACTGTCCTTAAGCGGAAATGCCCTGGAGGAAAAGAGCCTTATCGCTCCCACGCCCTCAACAACGGCTTCGGTTACGGCCACAGGAGCCCTGGATGTATCGGCGGTAGCGGAAAATGTAATGCCTGCTGTGGTTTCCATCACCAATAATTACGTTCAGACAGCCCAGGACATTTTCGGACAGAGATATAAGTCAGAGTCCCAGTCCGCAGGCTCCGGCATCATAGTCGGGGATAACGGAGACGAGCTCCTGATAGTCACAAACCAGCATGTGGTGGACGATGCCGAAAGCATGAAGGTCCAGTTTATTGACGGCAATGAAGTAAATGCCAATCTGAAGGGTGAAGACGAGGATGCGGATCTTGCGGTTATAGCGGTAAACAAAGCCGATCTTTCCGCCGAAACCCGGAGTAATATAAAGGTTGCAAACCTTGGAGACTCCGAGAGCCTTAAAGTGGGACAGACAGCCATTGCAATAGGAAATGCCATGGGCTACGGACAGTCTGTTACAGTAGGTGTTATAAGCGCCGTTGACAGGGATCTCACCCTCTCCAACGGAACACACAAGATGATACAGACAGATGCCGCCATAAATCCCGGTAATTCGGGGGGAGCGCTTCTTGACATCAACGGAAATGTGATAGGCATAAATGAAGCAAAGCTCTCAAATTCCGTTATAGAAGGAATGAGCTATGCCATCCCGATCTCAAGGGCCAGAGAGATAATAGACGGCCTCATGAACCAGTCAACCAAGATCAAGGTTGCCGATGCGGAAAGAGGGTACCTGGGAATATCAGGAGTTGATGTGACCAGCGCCATATCCGAACAGTACAATATGCCCAGAGGCGTATATATCGCAAAGGTAGGCTCGGGCCTTGCTGCTGACAATGCCGGTATCACAGCCAAATCCATACTTACGTCCTTTGACGGACAGAGCGTTCAGACCATGGAGCAGCTTCAGTCTCTGATGCAGTATTATAAGATCGGCGACACGGTGGATGTGGTGGTACAGAAGCCGGTGGAAAACGGCTACGGTTATGAGGAAATAGTCTATCATGTGACCCTGGGAGGCAATGCCTCCATGACCGGAAACAGCCCCGAAGAAGCAGATAACGGTGGAAATGATCATCAGGAGGAAAGAGACGATAACTCAGGATATTACTACTACAGGGGAGGAAGCCTGAGCGACCTCTTCGGAGACATCTGGTAACTATTATTCTCTTTTTATAGGTTTCCGAACGCAAAAGCGGAAAATGCATTCGGAAATCCCGCATTCCGCAGGACAGTGCCCCGAAACAATTGCCAAAAACCCGGTTTTGCCGGGTTTTTTGGACTTCAAACCATTATTTTTTGTTATTGACCATAATTTTAGGTGACAGAGAGGGAAGATACATACTATAATAAGACTTGTATGTTTGTAGATATTAAAGAAGGAAAAGTTTGAAAGTAATACTTTCAAACTTTCATCGGTGCCGCGCAGGCACGTCACCGATGGGCTTTTCTTGCCTGCGGCAAGGTATAAATAATAAATGAGTGACGATTTCAAAACACAGAATGATGAAGATGAAGTGATAGAGATCTGCCATGTTTGCAGACGTACCATCACTTCTAAAAAAGATCTGTTCCATATGCCGAACGGCTTAAATATATGTCAGGACTGTTTAAGGAGAACCATGGATCAGGTCAGCAATATGGATCTGTCCAATCTCTTTATGAACAGCCAAGCTTTCAGCGTACCAACTCAAAAGGCGGATGACACGGCAAGGGAGAACATCAGTACAAAGGATGACGTAGCAGAAGCGGATAAGGCAGCGGCGGACAGGGAAGAAAAGGAAAAAGAAAAGGAGCCCGGTGATGATAAGGCCGGACACGCAAATCCCTTCGGTATACCCGGAATGCCCAATATCTCTTTTCTGAACCTCTCCGATCTCGCCGGAGGCTTCGGACCCATGCAGGGAAGGAGCAGGATAAAGAAGTCATCAAAGGAAGACATAAAGAAGGAATTTGATTTTTCAAAAATAGACAAGCCCCACAAGGTAAAGGAAATGCTGGATCAGTATATTGTGGGACAGGAGCACGCAAAGAAGACCATATCAGTAGCGGTTTACAACCACTATAAAAGGGTGCAGGCGGAGCTGGAGGATGATAATGATGTGGAACTGGAAAAATCCAACATTCTGCTCCTGGGTCCCACTGGCTGCGGCAAGACCTATCTTGTAAAGACACTGGCAAAGCTCTTAAATGTACCTCTGGCCATAGCAGATGCCACCAGCCTGACCGAGGCCGGATACATAGGCGACGATATAGAATCCGTGGTCTCGAAGCTTCTCTCTGCGGCGGATAATGATGTGGACCGGGCGGAGCGGGGCATAATTTTTGTAGATGAAATAGACAAGATCGCAAAGAAAAAGGAAACCCGGTCCAGGGATGTGAGCGGTGAGTCTGTCCAGCAGGGTATGCTGAAGCTCCTTGAGGGAGCTGAGGTGGAGGTGCCGGTGGGCGCCAACAGCAAGAATGCCATGGTACCCATGGTCACCGTAAATACAAAGGACATTCTCTTTATCTGCGGAGGTGCGTTCCCGGATCTGGACGAGATAATCAGACGGCGGCTCTCAAAAGAGACATCTATTGGCTTTAACGCTGAATTAAAGGACCGGTGGGACAGGGAGAAAAATATTCTTAAAAAGGTGACCTCGGATGATATCAGGGAATTCGGCATGATCCCGGAATTTATCGGAAGGATGCCGGTTATCTGTCCCATGGAGGGGCTGTCTGAGGATATGATGGTCCAGATCTTAAAGGAGCCCAAAAACGCCATAATCAAGCAATATGAAAAGATGCTTTCCATGGACGGTGTACAGCTTAGGTTTACAGATGAGGCCATGCGCTCCATTGCAAAGAAAGCCATGGACAGGGATACGGGAGCAAGGGCATTGAGATCTGTCATAGAGGATTTTATGCTGGATATAATGTTCCAGGTTCCGAAGGACGACAATATCGGCCGCGTGACCATAACAAAGGAATATGTGGAGGGCACAGGCGGACCCATCATAGACCTGAAAGGCGTTGTGGAGCTGGAAGAAGCAGGGAGGAAAAGGATTGCATCATCAGCATTCTGAGTTAAAGAACCAGATCGTGAGAAATCTTATTTATCTGCTTCCGGGATTAACAGTGGCGGTTTCGGATCAGATACTGAAGGCTATGGCAGAAAAGCATCCGGAGAGATTCGGAACGGTGGTTCATAACAGGGGCTTTGCAGGTGAGAAGCTTTCTTCAAGGCCGGATATCGTAAGGAAAACCTCGTTCATAGTCAATACCTTCGGGTTCCTGCTGCTTCCCTTTATAAGGGATGACAGCCTGACCGGCAGGATAAAAAAGGCAGGATGGGGTATGACTACGGGAGCGGCACTCAGCAATACCCTGGACAGGATCATAAGACAGCGTGTTACAGATTATATTCCGAAAGGAAAATATGTGTATAATTTAAGTGACTTTGCCATAAGTTCCGGGATGTTCCTGTTTTTTGCGGGGGAGCTTCTGGAATACTTTACGCAAAAGGAATGATGCAGAGTTTTTGGAACTGTTCGGAACAGTTACCTGCGGAAACGCAGGTAACGTCTGATGAGGTGGGCATTATAAATTATAATTCACGGATCAAGGAGGTTTTCATTGAGAACAGCAGGAGTATTGATGCCGGTGGCTTCACTGCCGTCGGACTATGGTATCGGATGTTTTTCCAAAGAAGCATATAAGTTTGTGGATGATATAGCGGAGTCATCCCTTTCTCTCTGGCAGATACTGCCTCTGGGGCCTACAAGCTACGGCGACAGCCCCTATTCTTCCTTTTCCACCTATGCCGGAAATCCTTATTTTATCGATCCTGACACTCTTGTGGAAAAGAAATGGCTTGACAAGGCTGCCCTTAAGAAATATGACTTCGGAAGGGATCCGAAGGACATAGATTACGGAAAGATATATGAAAGCCGGTTTAAGATGCTGAGAGCCGCCTTTGAAAACAGTAAGATCACGGAAGACCATCACTTCAGGGCTTATGTGAAAAAAAATGCATTCTGGCTGGACGACTATGCCCTGTATATGGCCATAAAATCCCATAGGAACGCAGTTTCCTGGATTGAGTGGGAGGATGACTTAAGGAAGAGAAAGGCCCCGGCCTTAAAGAAGGCAAAGGAAGAATATGCCGATGACATTGTTTTTTATAAATTCCAGCAGTTTGAATTTGAGGAAGAGTGGAAGAAGCTGAAAAACTACGCAAATAAGAAGGGCGTAAGGATAGTTGGAGACATACCTATTTATGTGGCTTTCGACAGTGCGGATGCATGGGCAAATCCGGAGCTCTTCCAGTTTGATGAGGATATGAAGCCGGTAGCTGTGGCAGGCTGTCCCCCCGATGCTTTCTCTGCCACCGGACAGCTGTGGGGAAATCCCCTCTACAACTGGAAATATCATAAAGAAACAGAATTTAAATGGTGGATGAGAAGATTACAGAGGGTGTTCGATCTCTATGATGTTGTCCGCATAGACCATTTCAGGGGCTTTGAGGCGTACTATGCCATTCCCTACGGCGACAAAACGGCGGAAAACGGACACTGGGAAAAGGGACCCGGCTATGCGCTCTTTGACAGGATGAAAAAGGAGCTGGGAGAAAAGGAAGTAATAGCGGAGGATCTGGGATACCTGACGGATTCGGTGCGTAAGCTTGTGAAAAGAACCGGCTACCCCGGTATGAAGATTCTGGAATTTGCCTTTGATTCCAGGGAGGATTCCGATTATCTTCCCCATAATTACGTGAAGAATTCCGTTGTATATACAGGAACCCATGACAATGAGACCTGCCTTGGCTGGTTTGAATCCATAAAGAAGAGGGACAGGCAGTTTGCCTGCAGATATCTGGATATTAAGGACATTCCTGCAAAAGAAGTACCCTGGGTGTTTATCAGAACGGCAATGATGAGTGTTTCCGACCATTGTATAATACCCATGCAGGATTATCTGGCTCTCGGAAACGAGGCCAGGATCAACACCCCTTCTACCATCGGTAATAACTGGAAATGGAGAATGGGCAAAAAAGACTTTACAAAGAAATTAAAGGGCCGTATCTCGGACATGGTAAAGCTTTATAAAAGGAATGACAGATAATGGACAATATTGAAATAGAGCGGAAATGGCTTATTGCGCAGTGTCCTGTTGATCTTAATGACTGTGAATGTCTGGAAATAGAGCAGGCATATCTGTCCGTTTCCCCCACGGTACGTATCAGGAAAGAGAACGATACCTATTATCTCACATATAAGAATTCCGGAAAGGATGAGGCCGGACTTGCCCATACTGAATACAACCTTCCACTGGACAGAGAGTCCTATGAGCATCTGAAAGAGAAGAAGGACGGGATACTTATATCTAAGAAGCGGTATCTTATTCCGCTTGACGACGGTCACACCCTGGAGCTGGATGTTTTTGAGGGAACCTATGCAGGTCTCATAATAGCAGAGGTGGAATTTGACAGCGAAGAGGAGGCATACGCTTTCAAAGCCCCTGAATGGTTCGGGGAGGATGTGTCCGGAATTGCAAAATACAAGAATGCATATATGGCGTTGTACACGGCTTAGGAACTGTTGCAAAGGTTATAGGTGGTTTTTTAACAGTACCCGGTAAAGGAGGAAAAAAGTGAAGAAAACAGCAATATTTTTAGCAGACGGATTTGAAGAGATCGAAGCGTTAACTCCCGTGGATTTTATGAGGAGAGCGGGGATAGAGGTGGTTACCGTATCCATCAGTACTAAAAGGGAAGTTACGGGAAGTCACAACATTATTGTGAAAGCCGACAGGCTCTTCGAGGAAGTAAACTATGACGAAATGGATATGCTGATCCTTCCGGGAGGAGGAAAGGGCACCGAAAATCTGGAGGATTGTGAAAAACTCGCAGATCTTCTGATTGATGCGGATAAAAAGGAAAAGTATATAGCTGCTATCTGCGCGGCTCCGAGAGTGCTGGGGAAGTTAGGGCTTCTGAAGGGACAGAAGGCCACCTGTTACCCAGGGAATGAGGAATTTCTTGAGGGAGCGGAGGTCGTAAAAGGCGAAAAAGCAGTGATAAGTACGAGATTTGTGACAGGAAAGGGCATGGGAGCTTCCATAGAGTTCGCTGCGGCAGTAACGGAGCAGCTGCTCGGAAAAGACAAGGCTGAAGAAATACTGGAAAAAATTCAGTTTTGATATTTTAGTGTTGCTGTGTTATAATCACAAGGTTGTACTGCGCCGAAGGACGGTGCGCAAATATCACGCCCCCTATGGGGGACATGATACGGGTGGCACCGCCATTAGAGTTCGGCTTCGCCGAAGGGCGGTGCGCAGATCACGCCCCCTATGGGGGACATGATATATTATAGGAGGATAAAATGAGTTTACAGGTAGAGAATCTTGAGCACAATATGGCACGTCTGACGATAGAGACGTCTGCAGAGGATTTTGAAAAGGCATGCCAGAGTGCATATCAGAAGCAGAAGGGAAGGATAAGCATTCCCGGTTTCAGGAAGGGAAAAGCGCCCAGAAAGCTTATAGAGAAAATGTACGGTGCCGGGGTGTTCTATGAGGATGCTGCCAATGAACTCGTACCGGAGAGCTACAGAAAAGAGCTGGATGAGCATAAGGAGCTGGAGATAGTATCGCGTCCGGCTATTGATATAGTTCAGATAGAAGCGGGCAAACCCTTTATCTATACGGCAGAGGTTGCCCTGAAGCCTCCTGTTGAGCTTGGAAAGTATAAGGGTGTGGCCTGCACGAAGATCGACACCACCGTAACCGATGAAGAGATAAATGAGAAGGTGGAGGCAGAAAGGGCGAAGGATGCCAGAATCTCGGAGGTTGAAGGACGTCCCATACAGGATAAGGATATAGCCACCATAGATTTTGAGGGCTTTATTGACGGAGAAGCCTTTGACGGAGGAAAAGGTGAGGATCATGAGCTCACCATCGGCTCCCATTCCTTCATAGATACCTTTGAAGACCAGCTCATCGGAAAAAATGTGGGAGATGATGTGGAAGTAAATGTCACCTTCCCTGAGGATTACCACGAAAAGAGCCTTGCGGGAAAGCCTGCTCTCTTTAAGGTACAGATAAAGGGCTTAAAGGAGAAAATTCTTCCCGAGATAGATGAAGATTACTTATCCGACAAGGGATTTGACAGCCTGGAGGAGTACAGGGACGATTTCCGGAAGAAGATTCAGGAGAAAAAAGAAAATGATGCCCGTATGAAGCATGAGGACGAGATCGTTGAGGCCATAGTGGAGGATTCAAATATGGATATCCCGGAGGCTATGATCGAGACCGAGGCTGACGGACTCTTTGAGAACTTTAAGCAGAGGATAGCCTATCAGGGACTTTCTCCTGAGCTTTATATGCAGTATACCGGCACAAATCCCGAAAGAATGAAGAAGGATATGAAGGAGCAGGCCGAAAAGAATATCAAGAGCCGGCTGGTGCTGGAGGCCATAATGAAGGCTGAAGGCCTTGAAGCCACAGATGAAGAGTATGAAGAAGAGATAAAGAAGATGGCCGGCAATTACCACATGGAGGAGGAAAAGTTCAAGGATATCATGGGCGATACCGAAAAGGAAAATATCAGAAAAGATACAGGTATGCAGAAGGCTGTGGACTTTATCCTGAAGGAAGCAAAGGAAACAAAATCCGCTGATAAGAAATAAGAAAGCAGCAATATAAAAGAAAGAAGGTAAGAGAAATGTTGGTGCCTACAGTCATAGAAACCACAAACAGAGGCGAGAGAGCCTATGACATATACTCAAGGCTCCTGAAGGAGAGGATAATCTTTCTGGGAGATGAGGTTACTGACCAGACAGCCGGACTTGTGGTTGCCCAGATGCTTTTTCTCGAGGCCGAGGATCCGGAAAAGGATATCCATTTTTATATAGATTCTCCCGGAGGATCGGTTACAGCGGGATTTGCCATTTATGATACAATGAATTATATCAAATGCGACGTATCCACCATTTGTCTTGGCATGGCCGCATCTATGGGAGCTTTTCTCCTTGCGGGAGGCGCAAAGGGAAAGAGGCTTGCCCTTCCCAATGCGGAGGTGATGATACACCAGCCTTCAGGCGGTGCCAGAGGACAGGCTACGGAGATCGAGATTACCGCAAGGCAGATCTTAAGAACCAGGGAACGTCTTAATAAGATACTTTCGGAAAATACAGGAAAACCTCTGGAGACCATAGCACTGGATACCGAAAGAGATAACTGGATGACAGCTGAGGAAGCAAAGGAATACGGCATCATTGATGAGATAGTGGTGTCCAGAAGGGCAGCGGAGGAAGCTGCAAAGCATAAGGAAAAGTAAATGATCAAGAATGATGGCAGGATAAGGTGCTCATTTTGTAATAAGACACAGGAGCAGGTGACAAAGCTTATTGCCGGTCCCAACGGGGCGTATATCTGTGATGAATGTGTGGCAATATGCTCAGACATAATAGAAGAGGAAATGCAGGAGGTCTCCTTTGACAATGACATGGAGATAAACCTTCTGAAACCAAAGGAACTCCACGATTTTCTGAACAGCTATGTGGTTGAACAGGAAGAGGCGAAAAAGGTTCTCGCTGTAGCGGTATATAACCATTACAAAAGAGTACTTTCCAATAAAGAGAATGATGTAGAACTGCAAAAAAGCAATATCCTTATGCTGGGACCCACAGGGTCGGGAAAAACGCTTTTAGCGCAGACTCTGGCCAGGGTACTGAACGTTCCCTTTGCCATAGCCGATGCCACCAGCCTTACAGAGGCAGGATATGTGGGAGAGGATGTGGAGAATATCCTCTTAAAGCTGATACAGGCTGCGGACTATGATGTTGACAGGGCCCAGATAGGTATTATCTACATCGACGAGATAGACAAGATCACCAGAAAAGGTGAAAACGTGTCCATTACCAGGGACGTTTCGGGAGAAGGAGTACAGCAGGCACTCTTGAAGATACTGGAGGGCACTGTCGCCTCTGTTCCACCCCAGGGCGGCAGAAAGCATCCCCATCAGGAGCTTATCCAGATCGATACCACCAATATCCTGTTTATATGCGGAGGAGCCTTTGAGGGACTTGATAAGATAATCGAGACCCGTCTCGACCGTAAATCCATCGGCTTCAATGCTGAGATAGGGTCGAAAAAGGAAACCGAGATAGGAGAAGCCTTCCACAAGGTTTTACCTGAGGATCTGAATAAATTCGGACTTATTCCCGAGCTTATAGGACGGCTTCCGGTTACGGTGGCTCTGGACAATCTTAAAAAAGATGCCCTGATAAACATTCTGACACAGCCCAAAAATGCTCTTGTTAAGCAGTATGAGAAGCTTATGGAGCTGGATGACGTAAAGCTTACCATAGAAAAGGGCGCTGTGGAAGCCATTGCGGAAAAGGCGCTGAAGAGGAAGACGGGTGCCAGGGGCTTAAGGTCCATTATGGAAGCGGTTATGATGGATGTTATGTACCGGATACCCTCTGATGAAAGCATAAGAGAGGTCATAGTAACGAAGGAAGCTGTGGAGGGCACGGCGGAACCTCTTGAAGTGCATTATGAAAAAGAAAAGAAGGAAGCAACGTAAGGAACAGTTCTTAAGGATCTAAGGGTGGAGGTTAAAGCTTCCACCCTTGTTTGTGCGATAGGCCGCGATAATGGCTTTCGAAGAAAAGGAAATGACCATGAGAAGAAAAAACAGCGGAATAAAGAAGATACCCTGTATAGTTCTCCGGGATCTCACGATAATGCCGAATGTCATTATGCATTTTGATGTTTCGGAGGAGATATCCATTAACGGTGTGTCCCAGGCAATGGCCTCCACCCAGGAGATCATAGTCACCACTTCCCTGGATGCGGATAAAACTGAAATAGCAGATGAAGACATCAACAGGATAGGTACCCTGGTAAACATCAAACAGGTGATAAAGATGCCAAACCGTATCTCCAGGGTAATGGTAGAGGGAATAAACCGGGCTGAGATAACTGAATTTATGCCTTCAAAGAAGTACCGTAAGACTGTGGTAAAGGCTTATTCAAAGGAGGAGCTCTGTGATGTGACTCCCGAGCAGTCGGAGGCCATGCGAAGGGAAATACTGCAGCGCTTTTTTGAATATATCTCCTTATTTCCCCGCACGGGAAAGACCTTCAGGGCTCAGTTTCTCGATATCACGGATGTGGGGGATCTGATGGACGCCATCATCGCCAACGTGCCTGTGGAGAATAAAAAGAGGCAGCATATTCTCGAGTGCCTGAAGATATCGGAGCGTTTTGAAGAAATGTGCCGTATTCTCGAGGAAGAAATGGGGGTAGCCCGCATAAGGAGTGAGCTTTCCAATAAGGTAAACGGCAGGGTGGAAAAGGATCAGAAGGACTATGTGCTAAGGGAACAGCTCCGTTATATACGGGAAGAACTGGGGGACGATACTCCCGAGACCGAAGCAGACAAATATAAGAAAACCCTGGAAAAGCTGGACGCTTCCGAAGAGGTAAAGGAGCACATATTAAAGGAGATAGACAGATTTATCAATATCCCCTCCGGCTCTTCCGAAAGCGGGGTGGAACAGGCATATATCGAAACCCTGCTGGATATGCCCTGGAATGTGGAATCTGAGGAGAATAAATCCCTGGAAAATGCCTCAAGGGTACTGGAACGGGATCATTACGGCCTGAAGAAGGTAAAGGAGAGAATGCTGGAGTTCCTGGCGGTAAAGAACCTGACCGAAAAGGGACAGACACCCATAATCCTCTTGGTAGGTCCTCCGGGAACGGGCAAGACCTCCATAGCTAAATCTGTGGCAGAGGCTTTAAACCGGAAATATATCCGGATTTCCCTGGGAGGAGTAAGGGATGAGGCCGAGATAAGAGGACATAGAAAGACCTATGTGGGTGCTATGCCGGGCGTTATCGCAAAGGGACTGCAGCATGTGAAGGTGAGAAATCCGCTTATCCTTTTAGACGAGATCGACAAGATAAGCTCCGAATACCACGGGGCCACGGCATCTGCACTGCTGGAGGTTCTGGACTCTGAGCAGAATAAATTCTTCAGGGATCACTATATAGAGGTGCCCCTTGATCTTTCGGATGTATTATTTATAGCTACCGCGAATACCACGGATACCATTCCAGCACCCCTTCTTGACAGGATGGAGACTGTTGAGGTGTCCGGATATACGGAAAACGAGAAATTCCATATCGCAAAGGAGCACCTTATCACAAAACAGCTTAAGAAGAACGGCCTTAAAAAGTCGAACTTAAGGATATGTGACAGTGCCATAAAGGCAATGATAAACAACTATACCCGGGAATCCGGTGTGCGTTCACTGGAGCGGCGCATAGGAGAGATATGCAGGAAGACCGCAAAACTCGTATATTCTGAGGAAAAGAACAGGGTTTCCGTTACGGATAAAAACCTGGAAGAGTATCTGGGAAAGATAAAGTATCTCCCCGAGGAAGAGGCGAAGAAGCCCGAAACAGGCGTGGTCCGCGGGCTGGCCTGGACCGTCACCGGCGGAGTGACACTTGAGATAGAGGTAAATGCCATGCCCGGAAAGGGAGGGATCACCCTTACCGGACAGCTTGGGGATGTTATGCAGGAATCGGCAAAGATATCCTTTACACTGGTCCGGAGCCTTACCGAAAAATACGGAAAAGACGCCAGGTATTTTAAGAGCCATGACTTCCATCTTCATATTCCCGAAGGCGCGGTGCCAAAGGACGGACCCTCTGCTGGTATAACCATGACTACAGCCCTTTTCAGTGTGGCTACCGACAGCCCGGTCAGAGGGGATATAGCCATGACCGGAGAGATAGACCTGAGGGGAAATGTTCTCCCCATAGGGGGCTTAAAGGAAAAGCTTCTGGCCGCAAAGAACGCCAGGATGAAAACTGTACTGGTACCGGAAAAGAATAAAAGGGATTTTTCGGAGATCTCGGAAGAGATAACGGAGGGGCTTGCTATCATCTATGTCAGCAGGATAGAGGAAGTACTGGAGAGGGCTTTATTAAAAATGCCTGCGGAAGTTAAGAAGAAACCTTCGGAAGCAAAGAAAAAACCTGCGGATAAAGACGAGGAAAAGGGGTAAAGTTTTGGTAATAAAAAACGCTGAGCTTGAAACGGTGATCGGAGTTACCACAAAGAGTATACCCCATACAGGCTCTCCGGAGATAGCCTTTGCCGGGAGAAGTAATGCCGGGAAGTCTACTCTGATAAATGCCCTGATGAACAGAAGACGTCTTGCCAGAGTTTCAGAGACACCGGGAAAGACACAGACTATAAATTTTTACCATATAAATAAGGAATTCTATTTTGTGGACCTTCCGGGATACGGATATGCCAAAGTTAAAAAAGACTTCAGGGCACAGTGGGGTCCCATGATAGAAGGATATTTCAGGGATTCACAGGATTTAAGAGCTATTTTTCTCTTAAATGATATAAGACGGGATCCCAATGCCGATGACATAATGATGTTTGACTGGATGGTTGATGCGGGCTTTGAGCCAATAGTTATAGCCACCAAATCGGATAAAGTAAAGCGACAGGAAAAAATAAGGAGGATCAAAGCCCTCCGGAAAGCATATACTGAAAGGTTAAAAGATAAGGACGGGGTCAGGGTCATAGCCTTCTCTTCTCTGGACAAAAGCGGCAGGGATGAGATATATGAAGTGATCGACGGTCTGCTTGGAGAAAGGAGCGAAGAATAAGATAATGACAAAGGTTGATATTATTTCAGGGTTTCTGGGAGCCGGTAAAACCACATTGATCAAAAAACTGATAGAGGAATCCTTTAAGGGACAGCAGGTGGTCCTGATCGAGAATGAATTCGGTGAGATCGGTATTGACGGAGGTTTCTTAAAGGATGCGGGAATAAATATTACAGAGATGAATTCCGGCTGTATCTGCTGCTCTCTGGTGGGGGATTTCAGCACGGCCCTGAAGGAAGTGGTGGAAAAATACCATCCCGACAGGATTATAATAGAACCCTCCGGGGTAGGAAAGCTGTCAGACGTGGCAAAGGCTGTGGAGAGAGCTGATAAGGATGAGCTTGTTATAAACAGCATGGTTACCGTAGTAGACGGAAACAAGGCCAGGATGTATATGAAGAATTTCGGGGAATTCTTCAATAACCAGGTGGAAACGGCGGGAACCATTATCATAAGCCGAACCCAGTCCTTAAAGGAGGAAAAACTGGATGCCCTGAACAGTCTCCTTCGCGAGCATAATAAGGAAGCAGTGATAATCACGACTCCCTGGAATGAGATTAGCGGGGATATGATACTTTCCGCCATGGAAAAAGGCCACACTCTTGTGGCTTCCCTTATGGAGGAGATCATGGCTCATGCGGATGAGGAAGAGGAACACGAACATCATCATCACCATGATCACGGGGAACATGATCATCATCACGATCATGAGCATGAAGATCACGATCATGAGCACGAGCACCGTCACGAGCATGATCATGAGCACGAAGATCACGATCATGACCACGAGGAGCATGATTACGAGTACGGGGAACATGAGCACCACGATCATGATCACCATCATGAGGGGCATGACCATCACCACCACCATCATCACCATGACCATGATGCAGACGAGGTGTTCCAGAGCTGGGGTGAAGAGACGGCCCATAAATTCAGTGAGTCAGAGCTTAAGGGGATACTGGAAAGTCTTGGCAGGGAAGAGGAGTACGGCATGGTACTCCGGGCAAAGGGTTACGTGCCGGATAAAGAGGGCAGCTCCTGGCTGCATTTTGACCTGACTCCCGGTGAATATGAGATACGAAAGGGCTCTCCCGATTATACGGGACGTATCTGTGTCATCGGCTCCGGAATAAAGGAAGACAGACTGAAGGAGCTCTTTAAGCTGTAAGAGGGTACATATGTTTAAGAAAAGAGAAGTTCCGGTATATCTTTTTTTCGGTTTTCTGGAAAGCGGGAAGACCAGCTTTATTGTGGAAACCATGAAGGAAGGACAGTTCCGGGACGGTAAAAAGACAACTTATATAATGTGCGAGGAAGGCATTGAGGAGATAGATGAGGATCTCCTGTTAATGAATAAGTTCAAAACCGTGAGCATAGAGGAAGAAACGGATATCACGGAGGAACGGTTTCTGGAGATAGATAAGACCTTTAAGCCGGACAGGGTGATCATAGAGTATAACGGCATGTGGGATCAGGACACCCTTATAGAGGCACTGCCGGAAAACTGGCTTGTGGCGGAGGGTATAGCGACGGTGGATGCCTCCACATATCAGAGCCATCTTGACAATATGAAGATGCTGATGTTAAACCAGTTTACCTATGCGGATCTCATACTCTTTGACAGATGCACCAAAGAACAGGAGGCGGAAGGAATACTCTCCGGTTTTAAGAGGACTGCCAGGGCAAAGAACAGGAGAGCCCAGGTCATATTTGAAATGACCGACGGCAGCATAAACAACAATATAAAGGAAGAGCTGCCCTATGACGTCAATGCCCCGGTGATAGAGATAGAAGATGATGATTTCGGTATCTGGTATATAGATTCTTTTGACCACATGGATAACTACATCGGAAAGCGGGTAAGCTTTAAGGGACAGGTCTATTTCCCGAAAAAGACGGGTAAAGATATTTTTGTGCCCGGACGCTTTGCCATGACCTGCTGTGCTGCAGATATACAGTTTGTGGGCTTCCAGTGCAGGTACGACCATGCTTCGGATCTGAAGGAGAAGGATTTTGTCAGGGTAAAGGCAACCGTAAGGGCGGCGACGATGCCGGAGGTGGATGGACCGGTGCCGTTCCTTGTGGCCGATGAAGTGGTAAAAGCCGAGCCTCCCGCAGAGGAAGTAGTGATGTTTAACTGATGTTTGCGTTGATCTCCAGGAAAGAGTATGCTGTTC
This sequence comes from uncultured Lachnospiraceae bacterium, assembly GCA_946407725.1. Classification (GTDB taxonomy): domain Bacteria; phylum Bacillota; class Clostridia; order Lachnospirales; family Lachnospiraceae; genus NK4A144. Next base: position 30,868 of record CAMJPM010000001.1, on the reverse strand, counting down.
TTATACTGGTCTTTACGGCCCTTTGTGCGTTAGCGGCCTTTGCTTTTTACAAAGGAACAAAAAGGAAGCAGGGTGCGGTGTCACTGTTTTTGTTTCTGAACGCCGCCATCATGCATTTCTTTTATATAACCTATACCCGGACCTGGGAAAGACAGCATGACGTCATAGGCTTCAGGAACGGAAAGGGTATCGGGCAGGCGGCTCTCATTGAGTATCTGATGAATGAGAGAAAACTGCCGGATTTTGATCCCACAGAGAGATGGGGCTTTTTTCAGCCACTGCTGCACCATATACTGGCGGCGGTGTTGTTAAAGATCAATCTCCTGCGGGGAATGAATTATGACAGAGCCTGTGAGAGCATACAGCTGCTTACCTTTGTTTACAGCCTGGTGCTGATATTTTACGGCTTCAGGATACTCTCTCTCATGGGCTTAAAGGGAAGGGGATTATATATCTCCGAAGCATTGTTATCCATGCATCCCCTGCTGACGCTGCTTTCCGGCAGCGTAAATAACGATATAATGAGCCATATGTTCGTATGCATGGCTGTGTATTATGTGCTTAAGTGGTATAAGGAGGGCAGGACAGCAGACCTCATATTGACAGCGGTAATGACGGGACTTTCCATGATGGCAAAGCTTTCCGGGGTGCTTCTGGCGCCGGCCGTAGCCTTTCTGATGCTATGGAAGTTAATTACGGCTGTAAGGGAAAAGAGGGATGTTATACGCATAATCGGTGAATATGCTCTTTTTGCCGTGATAGTCTTTCCGCTGGGGCTTTTTTTTCCGATAAGAAATATGGTGCTGTTCCATGTGCCCCTTACCTATATGCCTGAGGTAGGGGAGGATCTTTCGGGACACAGCATCCTCTCCAGGATATTTGATATAAGGACAGATACTCCATACGCATGTATGATAAAAAACGGTGATGCCTATGATGAGTTCAATGTTTTTCTTGCCCTTATAAAGACCAGCCTTACCGGGGAATATAATTATTCGGCTAAAAATCCGTATATAACCCCCTTTGCCTGGGTACTGTTTTTAAGCGGGGTTCTGTTGTTTATAACTGTTGTATTCCTGTTTTTTTATATATTATTCAGGGATGAATATATAAAAGACATGCCAATCCGGATATTCTGGGTTATACTGATAATGACAGGCATCCTTTTTATGCTGAGGCTTATTTTTTCCGTTCCGAATTTCAGCTCGGAGGATCTGAGGTATATCGCATGGATAGTGCTGCCGGCGGCCATGCTCCCCGGGATCCCGGCTCTTTCGGGAAAAGGATCTGCAATTTTAACTGTAATTTCGGGAATATTTGTAATTGCGTCCGCAGGGGTGTATTATCTTCTGGGGCTGCCATGAAAAGATGGGTAGTACAAAAGTGCTATGCGGCAAGGAGCGAAGCGCCTATGACCGCCCACACTGAGGAACGCGAAGCGTTCCGAAGCGTGGAGGGTGCTGAATAGTTAATACAGAGGTAATAAAGAAAGGAGAGACAAGGTAAATGAAAATGATACATTGCTCGGACATCCATCTGGATGCCGTATTGTCTTGTCTTTCTGACACCGGTAAAGCTGAAGAGAGAAGGAATGAGATACTTCTGACCTTTGTCCGTATGATAAGGTATGCTGCGAAAAACGGTGTAAAAGCCATTTTAATCGTAGGAGACCTTTTTGACAGCATCAGGATAAGCCCCGCCACCATTGATATAGTGGGAAAATGTATCATCGGTAATCCGGACATAGATTTCTTCTATATTTCGGGCAACCATGAAAGAGATGCCTTTTTAAGTGCTCTTCCGGCGGTTCCGGAAAATCTTAAAACCTTTACTGACAAAAAGAGCTACAGATATGATGAGGAAGGCATAACGGTTACGGCGGCGTCAGACCCGTCGGAACTAAATCTTTCACCGGCAGACTTCAATATTGTCTTATATCACGGAACCATCCGTCCCAACGCATGGATGAATAAAAATATCGACTACCTGGCTCTGGGACATTTTCATGAGCTGAAGGAAGGCGCTCTGGGACAGAGAGGCCGCTATTGCTATTCAGGATGTCTGGAGGGCAGGGGCTTTGATGAGTGCGGAGAGAAGGGTTTTGTAAGGCTGAGTATCAAAAACGGTCTGTTGGAACCGGTGTTCATGCAGGCATCAAAGCGTACCATACATGAGGTGACCCTTGATATATCCGAAGTAAAGGGAACGGGAGACCTGGATATTCTGATCTCGGACGAGACAGACAGGCTCAGGATCCCGCCGGATGACCTTGTAAAGATAGTTCTTACCGGCAGAACCCCGGATGACATTAATATAAATTACCTGAAAAAGAAATACGGAGAGGAGTTTTACGCAGTGCATATTGTGGATGATACCGTATCAGTCCGGAACGAAACGGAGAATGCCAGATATGATGTTTCGCTTAAGGGGGAATTCATCAGAATGGTAATGGAAAAGAGCTGGCCGGAGAATGAAAAACAGGAAGTGATAAGGATCGGCACCATGGCCCTGGAAGGGAAAGTGATCTCATGAAGATATTAGCCTGTTATATAGAAAATTTCGGATCCCTCCATCACATGAAATGCAGTTTAAGGAGCGGTCTTAATTCGCTGAATGAGAGAAACGGATGGGGAAAGAGTACCTTTGCGGTATTTTTAAGGGCCATGTTCTATGGACTGGAAAACTGCAAAAACGGAAATTCCTATGATCCCAAGGATTACAGAAAGAACCTGAATCCATGGCAGGGAGGGAATTTCGGAGGCTATATAGAGTTTGAAGCTAACGGAAAGCGATACAGAGCCACCCGCTTTTTCGGTGAGAGAAAGAGGGAGGATACTTTCGAGCTTCTGGATCTTAATTCAGGTCTTCCTTCCGAGGACTATTCCACCTTCCTTGGAGAAGAGCTGTTCGGAATAGATGCATATGGATATGAAAGAAGTGTATATATCCCTCATAATGAGCTCTTTATAGGCACGGATGACAGCGTGAACGCCAAGCTCCTGGGGCTTCTGGAGAATGACGGCGATATGAATAATTTCGAGAGTGCCATGAAGATCCTGACCGATGCCAGAAGGGAGCTGAAAAAGACCGGCGGCAGGGGCAGGATAGACAGGGAATCTGAGGAAAAGGCAGGCGTGGAGGTCAGGCTAAAAAAAGCTCTGGAAGCTGAGAAGCAGACCATGGCCAAAAAGAATGAGCTTGCCATGGCTGTAAAGGAAAAAGAAGAGTGCAGAAGAGAGCGGGAAACCGCCGAAAAGGAGCTTACGGATTTCACCCAGCAGAATGTCTCAGGCGGCGGAAGGATCGGAATGATGATATTCGGTATCATTATGCTGTTAATCGGTCTCGCCGGTGGCGGTATCGGTGGCTACACCATTATCAATATGCCGGACTTTCTGAATTACGGTATAATACTCTCGGGGATCGGGGGCTTATCCCTTGTGATCGGGATAGCGCTCCTTATTATCAGACATTCCGGAGTAAGCAGGAATGCAAAGGATTTCAGCAGGCTCCAGGAAAATGTGACGGAAACCAGAAAGAGATATGAAGCTGCTTCAGAAAAGGAATCTGAGATAAAGCAGGAGATAGACGCTCTCAGCATGCAAAATGAGAATCCGGATATGCTGAGGCATGAGATAGAGAGGCTTTCAGCTTCCAATTCCGAGGATATGGGAAAACTTGTGGCCATAGAAAGAGCCATGAGGGTCATGGGTGAAGCAAGACAGAACCTGTCCGGTCATTATATGGATTCTCTAAGGGACAATTTCATAAAATATCTGGACGCGGCAGGACTTACGGAGAACGGGGCAGTACTTGACAGCGAGTTTAATATCAATATCGAGAGCCATGGCAGTCTCCATTCCATAATGTCAGAGAGCACGGGAGTGAGGGACATTATCAACCTCTGTGCCAGGTTTGCCCTTATAGATGCGCTTTTTGAAAACGACAAGCCCTGTGTTATATTGGATGATGTGATGAATAACCTTGACGAGGACCGCTTCAGGAGCGCCATGAAAATGACGGAGGAATTTGCCGGAAAATACCAGGTGATTTACCTGACCTGCAATTCAAGCCGCATGCCGGTATAAAACGGAGCGGATCATAATACATAAATGAAAGGAGAAGTATCAGAGAAAATGGCAGAATCAATGGAAGATTTAAAGGAGGAGCTGGAGACATCCTGACAGAAGCTTGATGGGGAGGATGTAATGGAAGGCAAGGTAGAGGACGAGGAGACCGCTGAGGAAAACATGTCCTGGGCACGTGTAAAGGAGATGTACAAGGCACGTGAGAACATCAGTGTCAAGGTCGGAGGCATGGTAAACGGCGGTCTTATAGCCTATATTGAGAATATCAGAGGCTTTATTCCCGCCTCACAGATCTCGATGGATTTTGTGGAAAATCTTGATGAGTGGCTGGGAAAGGATCTTGAGGTAAGGATCATTACCTGTGACAGTGCCAGGAAGAAGCTGGTACTTTCTGCAAAGGCCATCCTGAAGGAAAAAGAAGAAGAAAAGAAGGCAGAGAAGCTTTCGGCCATAACTGTGGGAACAGTACTTGAAGGCAAGGTAGAGAGTATACAGCCTTACGGCGCATTCATCGACCTCGGAGACGGCATCAGCGGACTTCTTCATGTATCACAGATTTCCGAAAAGAGGATACAGTCTCCCGGGGAAGTATTGAAGATCGGGGATACAGTAAAAGTAAAGGTTACCAAATCCGAAGGCGGAAAACTGTCCCTTTCCGCAAAGGCCGTAGCGATGGATGAAAAGGTTCAGGAGGAAAAAGAGGTGTTTAAGATGCCTTCATCAGCTCCTGTCACCACATCATTAGGGGATCTTCTAAAGGACATAAAGCTCTGATATAAAAGCTTAAAAGAAATCGAGCAGGGGCGGTCTTTCCCCTACTCGATTACGATAAGCCTGCAGACGTCTGCCAGGCGGTCTTTCCCCTGCACGCTTTAGTCCAGTCTGAAGAGGACCTGGTGTTCCAGTGCATCATAATCTTCGTTTTTAAGCTCAAATTCTGTTGCATCATAGAAGCCGACAAAAATTCCGTCAAATCCTTTGGGCACCAGAAAAGCCTCATTATATTCAAAGGTAAAAGTCTTTTTTCCGGACCATCCGAATTTTTTGTAGTCAGGCCTGTCTACACCCCTTTCTTCATTTAAGACCGTAAATACATGCTCGCAGACGTAATCCTTTCCGTTGAAGTTGACGGTAATATTTTTCCCGTCATTTTCCCAGTCACCATCCTGGTAATACTCCCCATCTAAATTTGCTTCTTTGCAAGATGGCCACTTCTCAAATTTGGTGTCATCACCAAGGGCAATATGCATATCCACGGAACGCCATTCATATCCGTCCTTTGCCTCGTGGGTCTCATCGGAATCAAAGATCTTATAGTTGTCATACCATACCTTGGCAATATTGGTGTCGCCCGTTTCCTTATCAATGATCATCGTCAGATCAGAAACGGTATCTGTTTTGACGAATTCCATCCCCTCATTCTCTGCCTTGAGGGGTTCACCTTCTGTAGCCCCGCAGACTTCACAGGTTTTTGCCTGCTGATAATTCGGGGTGTTCTCAAGCCATTTGTGTCCGTTTGCCTCACAGGGGGATTTTTGAGCGCAGGCGGTAAAACAAATGATCATACAGACAGATAACAATAAAGTAAGTGTTTTAGTTCTCATAATACAAAATGCTCCTTTAGAAAATATTTATGATATCTCATAAAGCAGGATCCCGTCAGAGTATTCCGGCACAGCTTTATAGCGGGTCAGACCTGCTCCCTTAAGGTAAATCATTCTTCCGTAAACCGAGTCAAGAAGTGAAAGGGATACCAGTGAAAGGGCACATCCCTCCTCTTCACGCTGGATTATGGCTGTCCAGGGGATGGGAGCCTCTTCGGAATCCCCATCATTTCCTGTTGGAAGTTCATTATCCTGAATATACTCCTCACAGCCGTTATCATCAATGATAATAAGCTTTTCTATGCATACGGGCTGCTCATCCGAAGGTTCCTCGGTATCGGAAGTAAAAGCACGATAACCATTGTCACTTTTTTCAATAATAACATAGTATCCGTTGTCCGTGTCAATGGTATTTCTCTGATCTTCAGAAAAGTCTACAGGTATCATGAGCACATCCGTCTCGAAATCCTTTGGTTTATCTTCCTCTTTGCTGATACCGAACCCGATGATTGTTAAATATTTGTAGATTGCCGGCAGCTCGGGGGTGACAACGAACTTAAAGGGAGGCAGATCCTCCGGAAATAAAAGCTCTGTTATTTCATCCGCACTGTCTTCGGAAAGATTCTTTTTCAAAAGATTTTCCCTGGCTTCTGTCTTGCTGCCGGAGAGAAGCTCAATAGTAAACAGAACAGTCTCCTCCGATTTACCGAAGGTTGAAAGCATGAGATCCACGCCGCTGTCTCCGCTGCCACACAGCATTTTAAAGATATTTGCCGACAGCTCCTCATCTGCCGTGGTAATAGCCCTGGCAATGAAAAAAGAACGTTCATTAGACTGGCTTCCGCCGTCAAAGAGGGCTCTTCGTCCTGCTTTTTCTTCTAAAAAGTATCCGAAATCCCACCAGGCGGCCAGTATGGTATTCTCCGGTGTATTTTCGCTGATTTTCAAAAGGTCTTCCGACATCGGACCGTCCGGATTAACAGGCGGTTCGGAAGTAAATATATATGCACTGTAAAACGACGGAAACAGAAGGGAAACCACAATAATACATTTAATTACATACCCGATGATCTTATTTCGTTTTTCCAGGAGAGAAAAAATTATTCCTGTAAGATTTCCCGCCAATATGGCTAAGGGCACGGAAAGGAGCAGGAGAAAGCGTAAGCCGTTTAATGACAGCCAAAGGGTGACAGCGTACCAGAGAAGGAGAAGAGTGTACTCCGGACGGATATCCTTTCTGACTATACGTACAATAAGGATTACGCACATGACAGCCGCAAAAAGGAAGGGGACTAATCCGCCCGAAGCACTGAAGACATTGGAAAACGGATACTGGGTCATATGCGCAACGAATAAGTCAGAAGGCTGTTCTATAGAGAAAGGTGGTTTCTGAAGTTCCATTATGGAACCAAAGACATTCGGGAAAATATCGCTCTCACTGATAAATAACCGGGTGAAAAGGCTTATTATTCTTGAAATAAGATCCTTTTCCAGGATAAGGACAACGATGCAGAGAAAGGCAGAAAACAGAAAAGGGACAGCAAGACTCCGTTTTTTTTCAGTTCCCGTTATAAAGGTGAGAAGGGTGAAAAGGATAAGTGCACCGGCGAACAGCCCCGGATACAGGTAATGGGTATACCAGCTGTTATACAGGGCAGCGAAGCTCACGATAAAGCAGACACCGTAAAGGATCATGGATTTTTTGTTTTTTTCCTGCCAGCCCTTTATAAGCTTTATCCCGAAGTAAAAGAAGAAGCCGGATACCCAGAGGATAACTCCGTCCGCATCATAGAAGCCGGGTAAGGATCTGGTAAAATAGCTGAAATTCATGGCCGACAAAAAAGAAGCTGTTATGGCTCCAAACAAACCGCACATTTCATAGGTGATGAGAAAGACCGGGATCACAACCAGTGCGGATATAAAAGCACTCAGCCAGTAAGCTGTCTGTTCAAGGCTGATCGGACGGAAAACGGAGATCAGCTCTTTACCCGCTATGGCGATATATGAAAGAAAAGGTTTGTAGCCCTCAGCGCTCCTGCCCTCCGGCGCATACCCAAAGCTGTCCCATAGCTGCCCGTACTTCAGTGTATCTCCCGGATGTCCGTATAGAGCTATATCCCTTGTCATCCTTAAATGGTAGTAGCAGTCAATTTCCGCGAGAAAAGGCAGCCCGGTTCCGCTGTCAATAAAATCATCACCAAGGGAAAAGACACTGTTGGTTAATAACAGGCGGAAGAATATTGATACTATCATTATGAAAAGGATAACAGCCGGAATTATCAGTGCGGTTCTTTTTTTTGTCATTTGTCAATACCCCTGAAAGCCTCTTTTTTAAAGCCTATCATATATATTTTAGCAATTCAATCTCAAATATTTCCGCTTCATACGAAGTCATAAAAAATGCATTGGTTATTTCCTGCAGCCATTCGCGGCGGAGTTGAATGCTAACAGAGAAATTGGTATTAGACAATGCATTTGAATGGTTTTATAATCTTGTATGAAATGTTTAAGTATGCCCTTATCCTGTCTGGTTAATTGAGGAATTCACATGAAAGCAGCATCTAAAGTTCTGATTTGCATATCGTATTTATTGATAAGTTTATTGTTTTTTTCGGGTTGTAAAGAAAATGCAGGATTTAACAGCCCGAAAGCACAGTCAGTGATAGAATACAGTGATGAAGTATATCCCCTGGAGAGAAATGGGATTGAGCTGTATCTGGACAGGATTTCCATAAAAGATGCACAGCCCCCAAAAAACATTCTGCTTATTCACGGCGTAACATACTCTTCCCATGAGTTTGATATAGATTATCAGGACTATAGTCTTGCGCGTGCTCTGGCGAGGGAAGGATACGGTGTCTGGAGGCTTGATATAGCAGGATTTGGACGCTCGGGTGAAGTAGAAGACGGCTTTCTGCCTGATTCTGATTATGCCGCGGAAGACATCAATGCCGCAGTAGAAAAGATCGTAGAAGCTTCGGGTCAGCAAAAGATCGATGTACTCGGCTGGAGCTGGGGTACGGTGACGGTAAGCCGATTTGCTGCAGATCATAATGAACATATAAACAAGCTCGTATTATATGCTCCCATTTTGTGCGGTATTGGTGAATATGATGTAAATAAGCCGTTTCATCATAATACATGGGAACATGCAGCGGATGATTTTCAAAAGGACGAAAAGGGAAATATAGATTATTCCATCATCGATCCGGTTGTTCTCGAGATGTTTTGTTCGAACTGCTGGCACTACGACAGGGAATCCAGTCCTAACGGCGGAAGGAGGGATCTGTGTGTGGATAGTTCAAAATCCCTTATTGATCTGGATAAGATCTCTGTTCCAACCCTGGTGATATGCGGCGGCAGCGATCCGTATCTCGATTATGACCGTGTGACGGGATCAACGGAGCATCTACCCGAAGGATCGAAACTTGAAATAATAAAAGGAGGATCCCATGTTGTATATATCGAAAAGCCTTTTTATCATCTCTTTCAGGAAAAATTAGCTGATTTTCTGAATAGTTAATTTTTTGATTGATATTTCTGAAGAGTAAACAGTATTTTTACAGGTGTGCCAGGCTGGGTTTCGGAGCTGATCTGATGGGAATGCTGACAGGAGTTATACTTGGCATCTTTACGCTGGAGGATGGCCGAAAAAAGGGAGGATATCAGGTTTATTTCAGGCCGATGCTGAACGTTGCTTATCTTGGACTGTTCGCAGATCTTATGGCTATCCTGATGGATGGAAATCCGGCATTGAATCCCTGGAATCTGGCAGCCAACACCCTGTATTATGTCTTCAGTTCTGTATCCAGCTATCTGCTGTGGAAATTTGTGACATCCATCATCATTCCGGAGAAAAGGTTTGAATTGATGATCGACAGGACCATGCTGGCGGGATTACTGTTTGTTGTGATTTCAAACCTGCTTAATGTATTTTTCGGCTTTTATTATTACATTGATGTAAATGGCAGATTTGTGATGAAACCGTTGATGGTCCTGACAATTCTGTATCTGGTAATGACCATCTGCTTTACCATGAGTCTGATGATACTAAACCGTAAGCGGTTGAAAAATCATCAGCTTATATCACTGACTTCCTATCTGATAGGACCGATGTTCATTACTTTTTTACTTACATGGACCAATATCGATATTTCGGTCCAGTACGGTGTATTAATGCTGGGTATACTGCTGATTTACTGTACTTTCAATGCAGAGGAAGACCGGGAAAGGGCGTTGGCGGACAAGGATGTTCAGTTTGCAGCCAACATCCAGCAGAGTGTCCTTCCTCAGATATTTCCGCCTTTTCCCGAAAGAAAGGAGTTTGAGCTTCATGCCGGCATGAATCCTGCAAAGACAGTTGGGGGAGATTTTTATGACTTTTTCCTGATAGATGATGATCACCTTTGCGTGAGGATAGGTGATGTGAGTGGAAAAGGAATACCCGCTTCGCTCTTTATGATGGCGTCCAGAACCATCCTGCACGGAATGGCGAAGACTTGTACTTCACCGGAGACTATCCTGCAGACCGGCAATGAGGAGATTGCAGGTTCTAACCCGGAATTATTAACGGATCTTAAAAAATTATAAAGAACCTGGAGGCGGATCATGAAGACTCGTTCAAAGAAAAAACGTATCTATTCAGAACCCTTCGGTTTCTGAATAGATACGCGCATTCGGCTCATTAGAGTCGTGCTGCGCACGAGGAGCCGAATACCAAAATGCCAAAGTTATCAGACGTCACTTGCGGTTCCGCAAGTGACTGTTCTGAACAGTTACGAAAAAACTTCTTATGATAAATTATAAGGCGGTTTTGACAATGATATTCCGGGGAGGTTGATATGCAGTTTTCAGATATTGATAACGGCAAGGTTTTTGATTGGGGTAATACTTCGAAGGATTATGCGAAATACAGAGATGTTTATCCGGAAGAGTTTTATCAGAGTATTCTGGATTTAGGACTATGCAGGGATGGACAGAGAGTATTGGATATCGGGACAGGAACCGGCGTTCTTCCGCGTAATATGTATCAGTATGGCGCAAAATGGACAGGAACCGATATTTCAGAAAATCAGATAGAACAGGCGAAGAGGCTTTCATCTGAAAATGGAATGGATATTCAGTTTTATGCATGTCCGGCCGAGGAAGTTGAATATCCGGATGATACCTTTGATGTTATTACTGTATGTCAGTGTATCTGGTATCTGGACGCTAAGGTGATAGCCGGGAGATTTGCGCGGATGCTTGTACCGGGAGGGAAGCTCCTGATCCTGTACATGGGATGGCTCCCTTATGAGGATCCGATTGCAGGAAAAAGCGAGGAGATCATTTTAAAGCATAATCCCAGCTGGTCATCCTATGGAGATACTGTCCATCCGGTATTTGTTCCGGAAGAGCTGTTTTCATATTTTGACAAGGTATTGCAAAAGGAGTTTCGGGTTGATGTCTCATTTACAAGAGAAAGCTGGCATGGTCGTATGCGCGCATGCAGGGGAGTGGGAGCGGCAATGGATGAAGCTCAGCTTCATGCATGGAATGAGGAACATACCCGGATGCTGAATGAAACCGCTCCGGAAGTATTTGATGTTAAGCACTATGTTTCAATTGCTGAATTACAGGTGAGAAAATAATATCAGGAGGATCTATGGGGAGATCGCCACATTCGTGGCAGCTATTGCGGAAGAACAATCTGCAAGTACCGAAGAAGTAACGGCAACCGTTGAGACCGGCGCTGCCAGTGCAAAGAATGTGGCTGATAAAATGCCCCCGCCCCTTTCAGGGGAGGGTTCTGACCGAGGACAATGACTGTGGTTTGTGCCATAGTCTTTGTCTTTTGATGTTAATGACAGGATGCTGCTATCCGAAAGGTGAAAAAGAGCTGCCGCTTATGCGGCAGCTCTTTAGATTAGCCTAAGAGAGCGAGGACTCCCTGATTACTTTGCTGGGCCTGGGCCAGGACTGACTGGCCGGCCTGCTGCAGGATCCGTTCCTTACTGAATTTCACCATCTCTGTCGCCATGTCCGTGTCCCTTATCTGGGATTCCGCCGCAGTGGTATTTTCCACCACGTTATCCAGGTTTCTGATGGTATGCTCCAGCCGGTTCTGTACGGCTCCAAGCTTTGAACGCTCCTTGGAGCACTCCTTAATAGCTCCGCTGATGTTTCCGTCAGAATCTCCGCCAATCAGATCTATAGCCTGTCTGGCACCCTCAACTGTGCTCATGTCTAAACCGGTAAGCCCCAGAGTTACCCGGTTCATATGGCGTATCTCCACATTTATCCTGTTATCTGACAGATTATCCGCCCCAACCTGAAGGGATACCGACAGGCTGTGGTGGGCTTCATATACATCAAATAGAGATTCCAGCTGGGCTTCCGTCAGCTGATTCACTGCAGCGCTGCCATCCATTGTGGTATGCTTGGTTTTGTGGAGAAAGTATTTTGTCTGGTAACTGCTGTCCTTGAAGACCAGATCTCCGTTTGCGTTTCTTTCAATGTCCTCCTTCAGGTCGGACATGGAAACAACGCTGCCATCCGCCAGGTATATGCTGCCGACGGGTTTTCCGTTTTCGGTAACATCGTTGCGGTCATCAACAAGACTGGCGATAGGTGAGCCGTTGGGTTGGCTTAGTGTTGCCTGGGAAAAGTACATAACACCCGATTTTAGATTGCCATCAGCATCAAGGTAATTATTAAGTTCTGGAAATCCTGAAGTATTGCTGTATTTACTGAATATCTGTATGCTGCTGTCACCATCTTTATAAAAACCGCACGTACTATCAAGCAATCTTGATGAACCGCTTAAGGGGTATAAAGTATTCTTATCCCAGGAATCATCCTTTAATCCCTTCAAGCTGTTTTTAAAACCGCTACTTACATTATTTGGATCTTGTAAATAATTTACTGCATCACTATTTGCATTAATCTTTCCTGAAATCCCGGCGGTTGATTTATTTCCAACAGGCACATCATAACCAAGAAGCGGAACATAAACTGAACCCGGAGTTGGCACTCTAATAGTCCCAGAATACAAAACAAAATCCGTCAGAACGTTATTCTTCTCCACCGTAATATCCGCCGTAGCACCCTTTTTTATCCGCATATCGGCAATGGAGCTGCCAAGCTTCACGTCACCGTCCAGCAGGTTCACCTCATTGAATTTTGTGGTGGAGGAAACCCTGTCGATCTCGGTAAGAAGCTGCTCCACCTCGGCCTGGACATCCGCCCGGTCAGAAGAACTCATGGTACCGTTAGCTGCCTTTACAGCCAGCTCATTCATTCTGTGGAGCATATCGTGGACTTCGTTCAGAGCTCCCTCAGCAGTCTGCACCATGGAAATGCCGTCCTGTGCGTTATTGGAAGCCTGGTTAAGGGCTCTGATCTGCTTTCTCATTTTTTCTGAAATAGATAAACCCGCGGCATCATCCGCTGCCCTGTTTATCTTATAGCCGGAGGAAAGCTTCTCCGTAGACTTGGCAATATTAGCCGTTGAAAGATTCAGCATCCTGTTGGCATTAGATGCCGATAGATTGTGTTGGATTACCATATTTTTTTCCTCCGTGAAATCGTGTTCCGCATCCTTGCGGTCCAAAAACCTACACGCCCGGATACAGCGTGCATTTATTAGATATTATAGCTCATCTCCTATATCGGATAAATAGTAATAAATAATTAGCTTATTGTTGTACTAGATTTAATACAATCCTTATATACAGGGAATAAAAGGCATTTCTCTGGACTTATGAAAGAAAGGGGTATATCAATCTCAACGTAAAGGCCGCTCCCGATAACGCATAGGTTTCCGAACGCATTCACGGCAAATCGTGACAAACGAATTTGTCATTGACAATTGAAGCTGGCATATTTATATCCGGATATCATCGACATAAAATAATACTGATACATAGAATAATACTGATACATAAAATAATACTGATACATAAAATAATACTGATACATAAAATAATACTGATACATAAAATAATACTGATACAGAAAGGAGCTGCCAAATGAAAAAGATCAGGAAGAGGTTTTTTAAGCTTATTTCGTTATTGTTGGTATTTTCGTTAATATTCCCGGGCGGAAGCTTCTTTTTCCCGGGGAATGAAGCGTACGCCATAAGCGCCCGCGACAGATCCGTATGGGAGAAATGGATCGATGAATTTTATTACAATCACTTTTCCGAAATAAAATGCTGTATTACCATGCTGGGCAACCGTTATTTCACTTACCGGAAAAACGGCATAGAATATGACAGCCGGTTTGCGTCAAAGGATGAAAATTTCAAGGCCTGGCGCGCTGCATCTGATGAGGAAAAAAGGCAGATAATACGCTGGTTCCTCGGACCCTCCGCAAAGGCTGAGGTTTTCGGTGCGGGAAATGGTGAAATAATGCGGAAGTGGATCCTTGCGGACAACGGCTTTGCGGATGCGAAAAAGCTCCTTGACCTCCGGACCATCCGTCATTATGCCACAAGCGCAGCCTATCATTACGGGGGCACAAAGGATGACTCTGACTATTTTTATGGGATAAACAGGACGAAGCTTGAAAGCTTTGACCCCAAGTCCAATTACTATAAGCTGGACAATTACCTGCACAGCTCTTATATGGGAAAGGAATATATATATACTGCCATTGACTTAAGCGAAGTAAATGAACTCTACCACTTGATGCTGGAGGATTATGAGAGGGGAAGGGTAGCGTATGAGAGGCTTGCAAAGCTTGTTGTGGAAGCTCACGACATAGCGATATCCGGCGGTTTTTCCGGGCTTACCAATATTATGCTGGACGCAATATCCGCCTTCGGTAAGCCTGCGCAGGCTTTTACGGATCAGATGAGCAGCCTTGTATTGAATGCGTACTCATTCACCATGGGCAGTACTCAGAAATACCAGGAATTAAAAGGCGACATACAGAACTTTATCTATGGCGGGCCCTATGTGGATGAAAAATACGCAGCCGGTATGTGCGGCTACCTTATGAAGCTTGCGGGATATGTGGAGAAGGATTGTAATGACTACTATGACCACGCTTTCCATATAAAAGAGAATGAGCTGGAGGAGGCAGCCGGAAAGGTTGTTGAAGATATTGAAAAAAAGATAAAGGAAGAGGAGGAACGGGTTGCCAGGGAGCAGTATAACAAAGACGGTCTTTCAGAAAAATCCGTGAAAATCCTTGAGGGTCTGGGCGGTAACGCATCCCGTTACAGGACAGAGGTGGAAAATGTAGTGGTTTATGAAACAACAGGCGATCAACAGACCGTGAACGAAGGAGCAACCCGTTATAAAAGAGAGGAAAAAATCAGGGAGCTCTATGAGGAGCTTAAAATTAACAGTCTAAATAACAGGGCTTCCGAAATACAGGAAAGACTCGGCGGTGTCTTTAATCAAAACGGCTGGGTCTGTGAAGATGCCTATTACGCAGGGGATCAGAAGATCACGGATGCCCTGAATGAAGGGAAGGGTTTCTTCGCACCTAATCTGAAAACCGCCTTTCCCTATGTGGACATGAAGGAAGGCAGCGATGAAGTGCTGACGGACTTCAGGCAGCACTTATCAATGGCTGAGCTTTCGCAGGGCTTCAGCGAATCAAATAAAGCTGAGAAAAAAAGATCAGAGGAAATACTGCTTAACGCTTATAAAAAGATCAAGAATGAATATGCTTCCATATATTCGGGACTTGACGGGCTCTATAAGACGGTTCTTGATGAATCAAAGACGATCATCAATAATACCAGGGGACTTGAGATCCTGTCAGGTGAGCTTGGCACCGGGGAGTTCGCCGGATCCGGAGCCTGTGCCGGGGCAATTAATGACGAGAATAAAAACATGGACATCCTCTATACCAGTCTTGCCGTTTTTGATGGCAGCAACACGAAGCAGTATGATGAAACCATGTCAAACATAAAGGCGAATTATGAGAACGCCCTGGCAGGTTATGAGCTATATAAGGCCGACCTTAAAAAGAGGGCCGGTAAATACAAAGAGCTCCTTAACGAAGCGGAAAACGCCTTTAAGAAATTCAAGAAAGAAAATGACAAGGTGCATGACATGGTAAACAGCGAGCTGCCGGACTATGTATATAACCAGTCGATCCAGAGCATAGACGGGGATCAGGAATATGCTGTCATTGCCAATTCTGATATGAGGAACCTGATAGACAGCTACGATCCTGAAGATTATCCTGCCGGTCTGAAGCATTACAGGGACGAGCTTATATCGGAATATGACAAACTCGAATATGAATCAAGGAAAAGCGACTGCTATGCGGAGGCTCTTGCGGGATATGAGGCGGAAATAAAAGAGGCATATTCAGATCTCACCGATTCATCAAAAGTGGATATCTATGACCAGGGGATCACGAAAACGGAGGCAGAACCTTATGACAGCTTCCTTGCCCGTTCCGTGGGAAAGCTTTCGGCTGCCTCACGCTCTACAGCAAGGAGGGGATATGTCAATGAATTCGCGCTTAATGATACCGAATACAACAGGGTTAAGACCGTTGCGGCGCTTGTGTCAGATCTTTACGGAACCTCCTATTTCCACAGGCAGTTTGACGCTTCTTACCGAATTGCTGTCGTAAGGAGCGGGGCAGCCAAAAGGGAATTCAAAAACGGCTCAAACGCCACATATCTTGAGATAACGGGAGATCTGGATAAAGCATTCTATGACCTTTTCGGAACCTCCGGTGTTACATACTGCGCAGGATATGTAAATGCCGGTGATGAGACAGAGAAATCCATTTGGGATGAAAGAGAGGAATTGAAAGAGGAGCTTCAGGTATGTGAAGGAGATCCCGGTAGTTATATCCCGCTGACAATGGTAGAGCTTTCCCTTAATGATGTTCCGGCAAATTACTCTGCCGCAGCGACGGATTCCCTTAAAGAGGCTCCGGATCCTGAATATGAGGTAGAAACGGAGGAAAGATATGGGATTGAAGTATTGGGTGACGGAGAGGATGAACCTTACCTTGATATGCCTGATGAGGAAGCAGACTATAAAGAAGAATTTAAGGAGGACATTTCCGACTTTTTTATCGATGTAAATGAGCCTGATCTTGTCCTGAATAAGGGGGAGATATACAGGATTAAGTACAATAGCTATCCCACAGACGCAACGGATAAGAAGATAAAGTGGAATAGCATGAATACGGACGTGGCAACGGTGGACTCATCAGGAGCTATACATGCTGTGAGCGAGGGCTCTGTCATTATATCGGGGGTGGCGAGGGATGCGGATACCACAGTCACCAGGGATGCGGACGGAAACATCTCTGTCACGGTTCCCGACCAATACAGGATGGTGCTTACACTTAAAGTGAATCCAGGTTCAGTGGATCCGGACACAGGAGAAGAGGCACTTCAGAAATACTGTACGGTTACATACTGCTCTAACGGAAGTAATGAGGATGATGTCATAGAGACTGTTGAAAAGGGATCAAAGGTCACCCTGAAGGGAGATATGTTCAAGCGTACCGGATATTATCTGTCTGGCTGGAGGAATGAAAATGAAACGGAATACAATAACGGGGCAGAAATAAAAATAACCGGGGATACTACATTTTATGTGATCTGGAAAAAGGGTGCAGATCCGGTAAAGCCAAAAGACCCTGAAAATTCTGATAATCCGGACAATCCGGGCGGTAATGGAAACAATGATGCGGGAAGCAATAACGGTGGCGCGTCCAATGGAAGCAATGATGCGGGAAGCAATAACGGTGGCGCGTCCAATGAAAACAATGATGCGGGAAGCAATAACGGTGGCACGTCCAATGGAAGCAATGATGCGGGAAGCAATAACGGTGGCACGTCTAATGGAAGCAATGTTCAGGAAAATCTGAAAACCATTGAAGCCTCATCCCTCGGATATACAGTAAAGGTAAGCATGAATGCGTCTGTTCCCTTTACCAAAAATAAAAAAGAGGTAGTCAGCAGTCTTAAAGTTACAATGGAGGCTCTTGATCCTGAAGGGAAAAGCTGCGGCATAAGCATAAAGTCCGTCAAGTCAAATAAACCGAAAAACGGTATAGCGAAGGTGACGATCAAAATGAAAGGCAGCAGTAAGCCGGAGCGGAAAGCACTGAAGGCTGTGAACAGAAAGCTTAAAAAAATCCCGATAGAGGTAGAGGCAGAGAGCAAAGGAGAATCCTGAACTTTTCGAAAAACTCATAAGAAAATAACTCACAAGGTGCTTTACATTGAACTTGGTGTTGGAGCCAATACACCTGTGATAATTAATCATCTGTTCTTGCAGATGACAGATGCGTCCGAAAATGCGATGTATGCCTGCATCAATTACGGAGAGGCATTCTGTCCGGACGTGATTCAGGATACATCTGTATCGATGGGGATATAGGAACGGTATTAAGTCAAATATACGGTATTTGATCACATAATATTTATGCCGCGGTTTTTCAACGCATCCTTTATTTCCGGTGACAGCTTATCATCCGTGATCAGTCGTATACTGCCGTTCTTTAGGTTCAGCGGAACGGTTCCGGCTGTATTAAACTTCTCGCTTTCCGTCAGCACAACTACCTCGTCACAGGCGTGAGCCATGTCACGTACAGCCTGGGCGCGGAGCTGATCCTTGTTGGAAAAGCCCGAATGTTCGCTCCAGCCGTCAGTACCTATGAAGAAATAATTCACATGGTAATTGTCTGCGTTTTCGCGTATCATGGGACCCACAAGGCACTGTGAATCCTGCTGGTATATTCCGCCGAGTAAGATAACCTGCACATTTTTATGATCACGGATGTATTCTGCAATGAATGTGCTGTTGGTTATTATTGTCAGGTTCTGACATCTCGCGGCAAGGATATCCGCGAGGATCGTGCAGCAGCTCCCGCTTTCTATCATGATGGTGTCGCCGTCATGCACAAGTTCAGATGCCAGTCCGGCAATCTTTTTTTTCTCTTCATAATGATAGGCCAGCCTGCTGGAGATATGGTCAGAATCATTGAGTTCTGCGTATCCGTGGATCCTCCGGATAAAGCCCTTTGATTCCAGTGCGTCAAGGTCCTTTCTTACTGTGACCTGGGAAACATCCAGCTTATTTGCCAATACCGACACATCCATTTTCTTTTCTTTTGAAAGCAGTTCAAGTATCTGCTTCATTCTGCTTTCCTGTTTGTCAGACATTTATATCTCTATCCTCCTGATCTGTATTGTTATAGTACCCTGTTAAAAGAAGGCATCAATGCCAGGGATGGACATAGCCTGCCTGTATGGCTCAAGATCCTCCCTGTGAAGCGCCGGCACGTCACGATAGCTATAATCCATGCCTATAAGGTCGTATTTATTTTCGCCGAACTGATGGAACGGAAGCAGCTGGCACCTGTCCGCACCTATGGAACGAAGCAGCCTGGCAAGCTCCCCGGCATCCTCTATGGAATCATTGAAGTCCGGAATGACGGGTATCCGCGGCAGGACATCCTTTCCATCCGCGATCGCCTGTTTCATATTCTCTACAGGCAGGGCATTGCTTACACCGGTTCCTTTTTTGTGGGCATAATCATTCCAGTGTTTCAGGTCGAAAAGGAGGTGGTCCGCCGGTTCCGTTACACGCCTGAACACATCAGGAGCAGCCATGCCTGTTGTTTCGCAGCAGGTATCCAGACCCTCTTCTTTGGAGGCAGTAAGCAGATGATAGGAAAAATCAGGCTGGAAGAGCATTTCTCCTCCCGACAGGGTGATTCCGCCGTTGCTTTCTTCATAAAATGCTTTATCCTGGAGAACGATATCAAGCACCTGCTGTACACTTTTTTGTTCTCCTTCTGTTTTATATTCATTCCTGCTTCTGTCCCAAACTTCCTGCAATTCAGCCCTCTGGCTCTCGGGATTGGCACACCATTTACAGCGGAGTGGACAACCCTTCAGGAACACTGTTGTACGGATGCCCGGACCGTCATTAACGGAGTATTTCTGTATATTGAATATGATTCCGGTTTTGTCCCGGTCTGCCTTCATTGATTTTCCTTCCTTAAATTAATTATCGTTTTTGTTTCCGATTGCAATTATACAGGATTATTCAAAAAAAGCAAACAAAAAATTACGAACGAAAGTAAAAATATTTCTATATGAAATTTATTGTTGACATATACGTAAAATAATGATAACATAAAGTTGCGAACAGAAGTAAAATATTTACGAACGAAATAGGAGGGCGGATATGGAAAATCGTGAACACTTCGGAAGACTTACAGATCGTATGAGCTCTTTCCGCGAGGAAGTTCTTGATGAGAAACCGTATGTAGAAGCTGAACGCGCAGTGCTTGCAACGGATAGCTACCGGGAGAACAGGAACCAGCCAAGGGTGATGATGCGGGCTCTTATGCTTCAGAACATCCTTTCCAGGATGAGCATTTATATAGAAGATAAGACACTTATTGCAGGCAATCAGGCCGGTAAGAACCGCAACGCACCGGTATTTCCGGAATATACCCTTGAATTTGTCTTAAACGAACTCGATCTGTTCGAGAAGCGGGACGGTGATGTGTTCTATATAACGGAAGAAACGAAGAAGCAGCTTCGTGAGATCGCGGCCTTCTGGGATAACAATAATCTCCGTGCAAGGGGAGAGGCTCTTCTGCCGGAGGAGGTAAGCGTGTTCATGGAAACCGGAGTGTTTGGCATGGAGGGGAAGCTGAATGCAGGAGATGCACACCTGGCTGTTAATTATGAGCGTGTTCTTAATAGCGGACTTAAGGGTTATGAAGAGAGGGTCAGGAAGTTAAGAAGTGAGCTTGATCTTACCGATCCTGAATCTATAGATAAGGCGGTTTTTTACAAGGCAGTGCTGATCGTGATCGACGCAGTACATAAGTTTTCTTTGCGCTACAGCGCACTTGCGAAGGAGATGGCTGAAAGGGAAAACGATCCTTCAAGGAGGGAAGAGCTTGAAGAAATGAGCCGTATCTGTTCAAGAGTTCCTTACGAACCGGCTTCATCCTTCAGGGAAGCAGTGCAGAGCGTATGGTTCATCCAGCTTATCCTGCAGATTGAATCAAACGGACACTCTTTAAGCTACGGAAGGTTCGACCAGTATATGTATCCTTATTATATGGCTGATTTAGACAGCGGGAAGATAACGGAAGAGGATGCATTGGAGCTGCTTACATGCCTGTGGATAAAGACGCTTACGATAAATAAGGTTCGTTCCCAGGCACATACGCTTTCATCGGCTGGTTCGCCCATGTACCAGAATGTCACTATCGGAGGGCAGACAACGGATAAAAAGGATGCGGTTAACGAATTAAGCTTTCTTGTATTGAGATCCGTTGCACAGACCAGGCTGACCCAGCCCAACCTGACTGTACGCTACCATAAAAATATTAACAAAAAATTCTTTGATGAATGCATAGAGGTTATGAAGCTGGGCTTCGGAATGCCTGCGTTGAACAACGACGAGATCATAATACCTTCATTTATTAACTGGGGGGTAAAGGAAGAGGATGCGTATAATTACAGTGCCATCGGCTGCGTTGAAACGGCTGTTCCCGGAAAATGGGGATACCGCTGTACGGGAATGTCTTACATCAATTTTCCCCGTGTGCTGCTCTGTGCCATGAATGACGGTGTTGATTTAACGAGCGGGAAGCGTTTCACGAAAGGATATGGCTGTTTCAAGGATATGAAGAGCTATGAGGAGCTGCTGGATGCATGGGACAAGACGGTAAGGGAAATGACCCGATATTCGGTCATAGTCGAGAATGCCATAGACTTAGCATCCGAAAGGGATGTGCCGGACATCCTCTGCTCGGCGCTTACAGATGACTGTATCGGAAGAGGCAGGACGATCAAGGAAGGCGGCGCAGTGTATGACTTTATCTCAGGGCTTCAGGTGGGTATCGCAAACATGGCGGATTCCCTTGCGGCGATCAAAAAGCTCGTATTTGAAGAAAAGAAGATAACACCTGAACAGCTGTGGAACGCCATATTGGATGATTTTCAGTCGCCTGAGAATAAGAAGATACAGCAGCTTCTCATTAATGAAGCTCCCAAGTACGGCAACGATGATGACAGCGTTGACAGATTAGTGGTTGAGGCTTACGACTCCTACCTTGACGAGATAAAGAAGTATCCGAACACAAGATACAACCGCGGTCCTGTCGGCGGCATCCGGTACGGCGGAACCTCGTCCATCAGTGCAAATGTCGGGCAGGGTATGGGGACAATGGCTACTCCTGACGGAAGGAATGCTTATGAGCCACTGGCAGAGGGCTGCAGTCCTGCACATAACGCAGATACCCACGGACCCACGGCAGTATTCAAGTCGGTTTCCAAGCTGCCTACGGAAAAGATCACTGGAGGTGTACTGCTTAATCAGAAGATGACCCCACAGATGCTTTCCACCGAAGAAAACAAGCAGAAGCTTATGATGCTTATAGCAGCTTTCTTCAACAGGCTGCATGGATATCACGTACAATACAATATCGTATCCCGTGAGACCCTGCTGGATGCACAGGTTCATCCTGAAAAACACAAGGATCTTATCGTCAGGGTCGCAGGGTACAGTGCTTTCTTCAATGTCCTGTCCCGTAAGACACAGGATGATATCATTGCAAGGACGGAACAGACACTTTAAGATAATTTTTATTAAGGACATGATAAGGAGGAATGAGGTTTGAAACTGTTTATTGATGATGCGAATGTAGATGATATAAAAAGGTTATTCGGATTGTACCCGATAGACGGGGTTACAACCAATCCGTCAATCCTGTCAAAGACAGGCAGGAATCCGGTGGATGTTCTTAAGGAGATAAGGGAGATTATAGGTGCCGACAGTCTCCTGTTCGCCCAGGCGCTGCCTCTTGATGCCGAAGGCATGATAAAAGATGCAAGGGCTATAGTGAAGCTCCTTGGCAGTAACACGATCATTAAGGTTCCGTCCGTACCGGAAGGCTTCAAAGCGATCAGAATATTAAAGGAAGAAGGGATCCATACCTGCGGCACTGTGGTATATACACCGATGCAGGCTTATCTTGCGGCAAAGGCCGGAGCGGATTATGTGGCACCGTATGTTAACAGGATAGATAACATGGGATACGATGGTATCGGGATAGTAAAGCAGATACAGGATATACTTACGATCCACAGGATGGATACAAAGGTTCTGGCAGCATCATTCAAGAACAGCCAGCAGGTTCTGGAACTGTGTGCATATGGGATTGGAGGTTCAACCTGCGCTCCCGATGTTATCGAGGCACTTGTGAAAAACCTTGCCATAGACGGGGCGATAGATGCTTTTATACATGATTTTGCCAAGGTCGCCGGAGAAGACAAAAGCATGGCTGATCTTATAGGATGACGAAGTAGGAGGTACAGACATGTCGGTGCTTGCGGTGGATATCGGCGGAACAGCCATAAAATATGCAGAAATTGATGAAGCGATGAATTTCCTGTCGCACGGAAGCATGGATACTCCCAAGTCAGGAAGGGAAGAGCTCGTAGAGTCCATCGGAAAGATCTATGATGGAGTAAAAGAGTGTAATGGCATTGCGATCTCAATGCCGGGGATCATCGATTCTGAAAAGGGTTACGTTATAATGGGTGGAGCCCTCCGGTATAATGACGGCTTTTACTTCCGCGATGCGCTTAAAGAACGTTGTCCGGTTGCGATCCACCTGGAAAATGATGCCAAATGTGCGGCACTGGCAGAAGCCTCAGCCGGAAGTCTTAAGGATGTGTCTAACGGGATGGTGCTGTTATTCGGAACCATGATAGGAGGCGCATTGATACATGATCACCAGCTGTACAGGGGAAGCCATTTTTCAGCCGGAGAGGTTTCCTATATGATTACGGACCGTAACGGCCTGCCGTCAAAAGACGGTGTATGGGGGAACCGCTGTGGAGTACCGCAGCTGTGCCGCCTGTATGCAAAGACCAAGGGGTTGCATGAATGCGAAGTGAATGGCAGAATTGTTTTTGATGCCGTGAACAGCGGGGATGAAGAAGCTGTCGGAGTCCTGAAAAAATATACATCGGAGATTGCAGTACAGATATTCAATTTCCAGAATGTTTATGATCCGGATCTGTTTGCGATAGGCGGAGGGATAAGTGCCCAGCCTGCATTTATTGAAGCAATCAGAGAACATCTTAATGGATTGTATGAGACCTGCCCCTATTATGTGAGGAGGGCGGAGATAACGACCTGTAAGTTCAGGAATGATGCTAACCTTTATGGGGTATACCGGTGTTTTATAAATGGCCATAATCCTTATCACTTTGGAACTGATAGGGCATAGGGAAGCTTCAAAGGTCATGATAAAGTTTTATCTTCTTCCAAACGGTGATATAAAATAATGTTGAACAGGCCGCAAATGATCTGAAATATAAAACTCTGCTGAAGCTATATTTTGGCGGGGCGGAGAACAAAGATACCGCTCTTAAGAATACGAAAAAAGATACTCGGAAATAATAAATGAATGAAATTTATTCATTGACAATTATCTGAATCAGTGCTAAGCTTCATATATCGAAACAAAGAAAGTAAGAAGGGACAGACATGAGGACCGTAAAAGACCCGGATACCAGAAAGCAGGAGATCCTTTCAGGAGCCCTTTCCGTGTTTGCCAAAAAAGGATACGATAAGACAACGATCTCCGATATAGCAAGAGAACTTGGGATCTCTCAGGGATTATGCTACAGATACTATGCGTCAAAGGAAGAGATATATGATGCTGCATTGGATGAGTATGCGGATATCATTGTAAGCGCCAACTTAAAGAGGTTTAACAGCAAAGGAAAAACTCTGAAGGAGAAGATCCGTACATTTTCCGGAAGCATCAAGGAGTATCGTAAGCCTGAAAAGGATAACGAAATGCTTTACAGTCTCTTTCATAATGAGAACAGCCAGAAGATGCACGATCAGCTTATGCTGAGAACTGCGGCAAAGCTCGTTCCTCACATTAAGAAGGAGCTTGAGGCAGCCAGGGAAGCCGGTGAAATAAGTATATCGGATGTTGATACCTTATCTTACTTCTTTGTATACGGACAGCTGGGAATGCTGCTGGAATACGGCAGCGAAAAGGACTGTGGTAAAAAGATACAGGACATGCTGATAGAAATACTTCATTTGTAGGATCAGCCCCTGATGCATACAGTGTCAGGGGTAAAAATAAACAAAATAAATGAATGAAATTCATTCAAAGGAGAAATACATGAAAACTATTATTATCTACGAATCAACACATCATGGAAACACAAAGAAAGTCTGCGATCGGATAGGGGCAGAATGCGGCGCTGTACTTGTCCGGGCAGAAAGCATCGGCGCAAACTTCAACTGGGAGGATTATGACCTTGTCGGCTTTGCCTCCGGGATCGCATATTCCCGATTTTATGATCCTGTAATCCGTGTGGCTGAGCAGATTCCGAAGGGCAAGAAGGCCTTCTTTATTTACACCTGCGCAAGGAACGATAAGGATTTTTCGGCCGGTATCAAAAAAACTGTATCGGACAGAGGGGCAGAGTGCCTTGGATCATACGGATGCCGTGGTTTTAACACATACGGCCCCTTAAAACTGATCGGTGGCATAAATAAGAGCAATCCCAGTGAAGACGAGCTTAAAGCAGCTGTAGAGTTTGTGAAGAAAATGGAGGTATATTTTGAAAACTAAAATCGATTTTATAAACGGAAAAACAACCGGGTCACTTTTAAAACTGTTTGTTCCTCTTATGATGGCCATGACCCTTACCATGGCTTACAGCATGGTTGACAGTCTGTGGATAGGCAATCTCCTGGGAGAGGCCGGGATGTCTGCCCTCACGGCAAGCACGGCTATTGTCCTGATCATGAATTCTTTGTCAATGGGTGTGGGAAACGGAGTATCGGTTATGATCGCCCAGCTGGTTGGAGCAAAGGATGTTTCCGGGATAAAGAGAGCTGCCGCTGTTATCATGACAGTTTCTCTTGCCTTCTCTGGTGTGTTATGTATCGCAGGAGAATTTGCGGCAGAAAGCATCCTGACAGTAATGGGAACTCCCGTGGAGGTGCTTCCTGAGGCAGTTTCATACCTTAGATTGTATCTTATCGGAAATGTAGCTTTGTTCCTGTATATGCAGTTTACATCCATATTCAGGGCATTTGGAGATTCAGTGTTTCAGATGAAAGGAATGCTTCTGACAGTGATAGTTAACGCTATCCTGGATCCTATAATGATTAGCTGGTGGGGATTTAACGGGGTGGCAATAGCAACCGTGATCTCAGAGGTCATGTGCCTGATATATGCGATCATTTATCATTACAGGAAGAAGTGGTTCTCATTTGATTTTAAGACAATGACATGGCAGGACGTGAAAATCATGGGCCGCCTTTGTATTCCTACATCCATACAGTCCATAATGCCGGCTTTAAGCTCCGCGGTAATGATCACTTTTGTAAATCCCTTCGGTCTGACGGCGCTTGCAGGGTATGGAGTAGTAAGGAATCTTGAACTGATCATGTTCATGCCGACAAATGCAATGTCAATGGCAGTTACATCTATCGTCGGGCAGTGTAAAGGTGCGGATCGTATGGACAGAGCAGATGATTACTTAAAAACCGGGATGGTTTCAGGAGGAGTGCTCATAGGCATTTTAAGTGCTATTGTTATATTCTTCTGTCCTGTTCTCAGCGGATGCTTCGGCCAGGGAGGATCAGTTTCTGCCATTGTCACTTCCTTCTTCCATATCGTAAGTGTCGGATATCTTTTATACATGCTGACAAGCTGTGTACAGGGATATATTACGGGGATTGGCAAGCCGGAGATGGCTATGATACTGCTCATTGCCTATTACATAGTATTCAGGATACCGGTCGCAGTGATTCTTAAACCGACACTTGGACTTTCGGGAATCTGGATCGCCTTTCTTACCAGCCATGGACTGGCCTGCCTTCTGGCATTTTTCCTGCTGCATTTTATAAGAATGAGGCAACAGTCCGGCAATGGTCATTTGGGGTGGAAAGCCCAGGAAAGGAAAAAAGATGAGAGCGCCATACCAATTTGATGTTGGTATGGCGATTTTGGTAGTATAATTTATATATCAAGATCGTTTTTGAAAGGATGTGATGAGTATGACAAGATATTCAATGTCCGGAATCAGAGAGATATATCCGGATCAATAGGTGGTTCTGGATGACTGTGAGTGGGGTTTGTTTTACCTTATGTTCATGCTCTGAATTATGAGATTAAAGTATGAGGTATGACTATGATAGATGAAATACTGTTTATGGAAGCGAGGGTGTTCAGGGAGTTCTGCAGACTATATAAGATTGCACCCAAAAAGGCAAATGAATTGTTTAAGAATAACAGAATATGGAATTATCTGGAATCCAGCTATGATATGCTCCATACAACAGGCGATGAGTATATAGTGGAGGATATTTCTGATATTATGAGAAGTAAAGGTGTTGCTTTATGAAGCTTAAAGACGGAATGCTGCTGTATCATGGCAGCTATACGGCGATGGAAAAAATAGATCTGGGATTATGCAGACAAGGTAAAGATTTTGGCAAAGGTTTTTATCTGACATCAAATCCGCTCCAGGCCAGAAGTTTTATAAAGTCTTCATTAAACAAGGCAATTAACCTGGGATTAGCTCCTCTGTCGCAGAATTACGGATATGTTTCGTCATTTGAATATCATACTCCGGTTTCGCCAATGGGTATTTACGAGTTTAAGAGTGCTGATAAAGAGTGGTTGTGGTTTATTTCGCAAAACAGAAAAAGGCGTCTGGCTCAGATACTAATACCTTTTATCAGTGAGGATGTTTTCAAAGCGGAAATAATTATAGGGAAAATAGCAAATGATACAACAAATCCTGTTATTACCGCCTATCTTAACGGGTTATATGGGGATGTCGCTTCAGAACGTGCTGTTAAAACAGCTATTGAACAGCTGATGCCGGATCATTTGGATGACCAATTCTCTTTTTTGACAGATAAATCTAAGGATTGTCTTGTGTTTAGGGAGGCCAGGAAATATGTCGTCTGATATTATGAATTCATGTGCTGATATGATTTTGGCGAATGTCATAGAGGATCTCGCAGAGGAAGATAAAATAACAAAGGCTGAAGCCAGGGACAGATTATTGGAATCTAAAGCGTATAACTGTCTTTATGATTTTGATTCAGGACTATGGAAAGAAGGCCCTGACTATTTCATTGATTTTTTCAGAAGTATAGAGCTTGTCGATTAATAAGCTGATGAATGGGCGGTGCTTTTTGGATCCTATGCCAGAAACCAGCAAGGTAAAGAATCCGATATAGACTTGTTTATAGAAAGTGATATTCCGACAAATAAGCTTATTACGAGTACTGCGTATAACCGTTTTCATGATGAGCTCTATGAGGAATTTGACTATACGGTTCCTATTGACCTTCTTGTATTTGGAGGAAACAGAGACAGAAAGAGGGTAAAAAACAGCCCCTTGTATAAACAAATTCAAAATGACGGGGTTATATTATATGAACAAAGAGCAGAAACAGTTAAAAGCTAACCCAGGCATACAAAAAAGAGAGGACTTCAGATCGGCTTTTAAGGCTTTATGTGAAGAAGCTGCTGATATACCAGAAATGTCTCTTGAAGAAATAAACGCTGAAATATCTTCTGCAAGAGCTGAACGAAAAAGGGGCAGTCTATGAGCAATTCTGTTGTTGTATCTTGATGGAAATGATAATGGTATTAAGATACAAGGCATATACACCGCTCCAAGGGAGCAGAAAGGAGGACAGTCATGAAACGGATAAATAACATAGTAACAGAGCAGAACATTGAATACAGGGGCATGGTTGTCCGCTTGTCTTTAATATTATCATGTCATAAATAATCCAGGATCAAGTAAAGGCCGGGCAGCGGGAAGCCTCTGGAAAGAACGGAGGTTTTTTTATTGGCTAAAAAGATTTTTTACTATAATAAACATGACATACAGTTGTCGTGTTAGATTTAGTATGATACAAACGAAGTGAGGGGGAGTTACCCGGGAATGAAAATAGACAGGCTGATTGGGATATTGTCCGTGCTGTTACAGGAAGAAAAAATCACTGCACCGGAGCTGGCAGAGCGGTTTGAGGTATCGAGAAGGACAATTAATCGGGATATCGAGGATCTGTGTAAGGCAGGTATTCCCATACAGACGGCTCAGGGAACCGGCGGCGGGATCAGCATTATGGACGGATACCGGATGGACAGGACAATCCTGACATCAAAGGATATGCAGATGATCCTTGCGGGACTGCGAAGTCTGGACAGCGTGAGCGGAAACAATTATTACGGACAGCTCATGGAGAAGATCCGGGCAGGATCCTCTGAATTTATTACCGGCAGGGATTCCATTCTGATCGATCTGTCTTCATGGCACCGCGAATCACTGGCTCCGAAGATAGAGACTATACAGGATGCAATCGGGCTAAAGAAGACTATCAGGTTTCAGTACTATTCACCTGGAGGGGATACAGAAAGGGAGATTGAGCCGTATTATCTGATCTTCAAGTGGACAAGCTGGTACGTTTACGGCTACTGCCTTCTGAGGAACGATTTCAGACTGTTTAAGCTGAACCGAATGGATAGTATCGCTCATGCAGCGTCCTTTGATGGAAATCGGGAAGTTCCGATGCCGGATCTGTCAAACAAAAAGGTCTTTCCTGCAAAAGACAGGGTGAAGGCAATGTTTGATCCTTCGATGAAATGGCAGCTTGTTGAAGAGTATGGTGTAGATTCCTTTACGGAAATGGATGATGGAAGCCTGTTGTTTGAACATGAATATGCTGATGATGAAGGATTGTTTGCCTGGATGCTTTCTTGCAGAGATAAGGTGACTGTCCTGGAACCGGAGCGGATCAGGGAAAAGCTCTATCAGATTTCCTCTGAAATTGCAAAAAGATATGGGAAATGCACTTCAAAGAAAGGAAAGTGAAAATGAAAAAGACAGCGTTGGTCGTGATAGACCTTCAAAATGACATTACGAAGAATTACAAAAAGATCATAGGACAGGTAAATGCTGCCATCGATTGGGCAGCGTCAAAGGATATGCATGTCATTTACATAAGGCACTATAATCTGTCCGAAAAAACAAGGAACTTTAAGCCTGATACCAAAGGCTCTGAACTGGTTCCGGAGCTTTCAGTCGTATCAGAGAATATTTTTGAAAAGTCCAAAGCAAGTGCCTTAACAAGTGAAGCGTTTGCTGGCTTTATAGAGAAAAAAGGGATAGAAGAGTTTTATATCACCGGTGCTGATGCAACGGGTTGTGTCAAGTCAACAAGCTATAATCTGGTAAAGGCAGGATACAAAGTGCATGTAATATCTGATTGTGTAACGAGTTATGATCTGAAAAAGCTGGATGAAATGTTTACGTATTATGCGGACAAGGGCTGCGAAGTATTGACGCTTGAAGAGTGCATGAGGAAAAAGGAGGCTTGATTTTATGAGATTGGACGGTTTTGGATTACTTGTTGAAGATATGGGGAAAATGATCCGATTTTACAGGGATGTGCTTGGATTTGAGATCAAGGAAACAGAGGATTCCTCCAATGTATATCTTGTGAAGGACGGAACATTGTTTCTGCTATATGGCAGGAAGGATTTTGAGAAGATGACAAGCCGCCGGTATGAGTATGTTAAGGGACTGAATGGTCATTCGGAGATCGCTCTTTATGTTGATACCTTTGATGAGGTTGACGCAGCCTACAAAAATGCGATAGAGAATGGAGCAACACCGGTTCTCCAGCCTGAACTGGAACCTTGGGGGCAGAGAACCTGCTATATTGCTAATCCTGAAGGAAATCTGATCGAGATCGGCTCCTGGAATAAACCTTTTGAAGATAAGGATGCAGGGAGGTAGAAAACAGTGGCTTTTGATTTCAAGAAAGAATACAAAGAGTTTTATATGCCGAAGAATAAGCCGAGCGTCGTGACGGTACCTAGAATGAATTATATCGCTGTACGCGGATTAGGAGATCCAAATCAAGAGAAGCGTCTTCATCATGAGATTTATCTGAGTGATGCCAGAAAGGTTGCTCCGGAGAAACTGAAAACTGTGATCAGGCATCCGATCAAAGAGAAGGGGGAATGAATACATGGAATACATCAGGGTAACAAAGGATAATCTGGAAAAGGAACACATCTGCTGTGCGATATCCAACAACAAGGATGTGCAGGTTTCTTCAAAGAAGACATGGCTTGCTGACAGGTTTGATGAAG